>DATBBO010000665.1:0-10052 GCA_036270995.1 Dongiaceae bacterium
TCTTGTGGGAGGAAAGCGCAATCGTCAGGCCAGTCCTCGACGGCGTAAGGTTTCTCACGTTCATGAGGTCGCGGAGGGCGTCTCTGAGCACGCACGCGCCAGCAACGACGTCACCCCCACCCCATTCTTGAGCTTCAGGAATCGGTTGGTCCACACGTCGTCTGGCAGGTCTGTGATGCGCCAGCCGACGGTGTAGGCTGGAATCAGTGTCCGAGTGGAGTCCAACCACCCAAAGTGCATTAAGCGTCCCGCAGGGCGCCAATTCGGAACCGCCACGATACCCCCTTGCTGCCGGATATCCTCTGCCCTATTGCCTGCTTTACAGCAGTCCCTGGCCCGAGTGTCCTATCTTGTATCCATGACCATCTCCACACACGCTGCATAGCGTGCGTAAACTCTGGAACAACGGCAAGCGAGGCCGACGCCCTGCTCCCGGATTTTGCTCCACCTCAAAGTAGAACCTGCCCGGTTGATGCCCGATTGAAGCGGTGACGACGACGGGTGACGCCCTCGCTCCCGCTGGAATCCGCCGAAATTAATGTTGCACAACATCAGCAGGTTGTGCTCGCCCGCGGCGGCGACCTCGAGCGCCTGCTTGGCGGATTCCTGCTCCTTGATGTTGGCAAGGTCGAGGGCATCGATTGCGAGCGCCTGCATCTCGTCCTTGGGGCGGGCGAGGATCTGGCCCCCCTTGATGTGATTGGCAGGGCGGTGAGGGAGGGCGGGGCCAGCACCACGAGATCGCCGGCCTCTGACCCGCCGACGCATATATTCTCGGGCGTTTGGGCGTCGTCGCGCTGCCCGCTCGTCGTCGATCTTCGTCATGCCGCTTGCTATGAAGGAAATCAGTGGCGCGCGAAATTACCCCAGATGGCTGACGTACCCTGCGGTGACCAATAGGGCGGTGATGCGGGTAAGCGACGCCGTTTGGGTCAACCGCCGACAGCCGTCGCCCCGCTTTGGGCAGGTTCGTCGGACGCCCCAATCGACAACAACCTGAGACCGCGCGCCAGACCGATAGCCGGCGCGAATGTTTGACAGCGCAGGAACGGGCTAGGAACGCGGGGTTGGTGGGTCGTGCCCTGGCGCCGCGAATGGCGTGGGAAGGAATGTGGGAGCGGTGAGATGGGTGAAAGCTATGTGATTGGGCTAGCGGGGAAATGGGGAGTTGAGCGGCGGATGGTCTCTCCTACGATCGCTTCGAGGTCGAGCGCGACGGCAAGTCCTATGTCTTCTATTTTCTGGCCGACCGTGTGCTCGCCGCCGAGGCGGCGCTGTTCCAGCTGAAGCCGTGAGGGAGATGGGGAGGTGAGAGGGGTCCATGACAACCTATGAAACCAAGACCATCAGCATCTCGATCGCGCGCGACTGGCGGGAGGTCTATGAGTTTGCCGCCAAGCCCCTGAATTTTCCGCGCTGGGCCTCGGGGCTCGGCTCGGACCTGGAGAGAGTGGGCGAGGCGTGGCGGGCCCAGGGCCCGGAAGGCCCGGTCCGGATCTGGTTCACGCCGCCGAACGAACTCGGCGTCGTCGATCAGCGGGTCGTCACCGCTTCGGGTGCCGAGATCCTGGTTCCGATGCGCGTGATGCCCAATGGAACAGGGGCCGAAGTCGCCTTCACCTTGTTCCGGCAACCGGAGATGAGCGCGGAGATATTTGCGCGCGATGCCGCCTGGGTGGCCCGCGATCTCGCCGCACTCAAGGCCCTTTTGGAAACGTGAGGAAGCCATGGCCCCGTCCAGCAATGATCGCCGCATCGACTATGTCGAGTTCAGCGTCCGCGACATCGCACGCGCGAAGGCCTTCTATGGTGCGGCCTTCGGCTGGGGCTTCAAAGACTATGGCCCGGGCTATTGCGAGTTCAACGATGGCCGGCTGACCGGCGGCTTCACCACGGGCGGCGCAGTCCGACCGGGCGGGCCGCTGGTGATCCTCTATGCCGATGATCTCGCCGAGACCGAACGGCGGGTCGCGGCGGCCGGCGGCCGGATCACCAAGCCGGCCTACGCCTTCCCCGGCGGCCGGCGGTTTCACTTTGAGGATCCCGACGGCTACGAGCTCGCCGTCTGGTCGAAGACGTAAAGCCGGAGCCTCTGTCTGGCCAGAAATCCGGTTTTGGCGCTAATGTGGCGACGCGCCGGGACCTATCAGCAGGGGCTCATCCATGGCAACGCGCCGCGCCTTTCTTCGGGCCGCCGCAATCGGGGGCGCTTATCTGCTGAGCGGTGGGCTGCGCGCGGCCTCAGCCGATCCCTTGGGCGCCATTCAGGCGCGGTTGAACGATTACTGCAGCCGGGTGCTGGCGAATTCCGGCGCCAATGTTGCCGTGGTTACCGGCGTGGTGACGCCGGAGATCAATGGCGGCACCGGAGAGATCCTCCATGCCGGTGGCGCCCAGCTCACCAATCCCTTCGGCGAGCCCTTGGCCCTCGACGAGCACACGCCCTTCGAGATCGGCTCGATCTCCAAGGTCTTCAGCTCGGGCATCTACTACATGCTGCATGGGCCCTATTCGGGAACGCTGGGAAGCCACATGCCGGCCATGGGGATGTCCCAGGGCGTGGCTGACCTGACGCTGGTCAATCTCGCCATCTATCAGCCCGGCCTGGCCCAGGACAATCAGGGGGGCGTCTATCCGCGCTGGATCCTCGAAAATCTGGAGACCCTCTTCCGCTATCTCGGCAGCTATGACCCGCCCTTTCCGCAGGGGAGCTGCTATGCCTATTCCAATCTTGGCTGGTCGCTGCTGGCCATGGCGGCGCTCGGTCTCGACAGCCGCCGGCCGGGCACGCTGCCCGAGCTCTATGCCGAGCAGCTGGCCGCCTTTTGCAGCAAATTTGCAGCAGGAGAGACCCGTATCTTTTCGCCCGAGCTCAAGCGGCGTTTGCCGCGCGCCTATACCAGCAATATGGAGGCGTTACCACCCCGCAACCCGTACCGGCCGACGGAATGGCCCCATCTGGGCGCCGGCGGGATCATCAGTACCGGCGGGGATATGATGCAGTTCCTGCTCTACAATATGGGGCGGCTGCCCGGCGGGCTCGGCGATCCGGCGCTCGCCTATCAGCAGACGCAGACCTTCCGCGCCAATGCCTGCTCCACCGGCCGCAGCGGACCGACCACGAGCTATGGCTGGTTTCACGCACCCATGGGGCCGGGGCAGACCATGGTCCTCAGCAAGAATGGCGGCGTCGCCGGCTTCTCCTCCTGGATGGGCTTCACGCGTTGGCAGGGAACGGGCGCGCCATCGTTGCGCGGCGTCTTCGTGTTGAACAACGCCCACGACGCCACGAAGCTCGGCCGAAATATCATGAAGCAGCTCCTGGGCGACGAAGGCTAGAGCCCCAGATCGCTCAGGCCCGGGTGATCGTCCGGCCGGCGGCCGAGCGGCCAGTGGTACTTGCGCTCGCTCTCCATGATGGGCAGGTCGTTGATGCTGGCGATGCGCCGGCGCATCAAGCCCTCCTCGTCGAACTCCCAGTTCTCATTGCCGTAGCTGCGGTACCAATGGCCGCTGTCGTCACGCCACTCATAGGCAAAGCGCACGGCGATGCGGTTGCCCTGGAAGGTCCAGAGCTCCTTGATCAGCCGATAGTCGAGCTCGCGGGTCCACTTTCGGACAAGGAAGGCCTGCACCGCCTCGCGGCCCTGAAGGAACTCCGCCCGATTGCGCCAGAGCGTATCGGTCGTGTAGGCGAGCGCGACGCGGGGAGGCTCGCGGGTGTTCCAGGCGTCTTCGGCCAGCCGCACCTTCTGGGCGGCGGTCTCGGCGTTGAAGGGTGGAAGGGGCGGGCGGCTCACGGGCTGGCTCCTCGATCAGACTATGGCTCCCGATTGTAAGGCCGGCGGGGTTGAAAGCCACCGCGGGAGCCGACTCCGTGCCTTGACCTGACCGGGAACCGGAGCGTCGTACATCCGCGGTCCCCATCTCGGAACTCATTGAGGAAAGGCAGTGATGGCAAACTTTTCCGCGTGGCGGAAAAACCAATTCGCTCCTTGGGTGTTCGGGACCCAGTTGATCGCGAATTCTTGATCTTATAAAGGTTTGAGACCACACTATCTTTCCGCGCTGACGAGGAAGGGGTGCCTCGCAGCCCCGCGCCGCGGAGGATGAGGATTTAAACTCCCGTCTTTATTGACCGATACTTGGAGAAGCGCTCATGAGCCTGTTCTCCTTTCTGGATCGCCAGCACACGATTGCGGGACCCGGCTTCAGCCGGTGGATGGTTCCGCCCGCCGCCCTCTGCGTGCATCTGTGCATCGGCCAGGCCTATGCCTTCAGTGTGTTCAACCTGCCCATGACCAAGCTGATCGGGATCACGCAGTCTGCGCCCGATGACTGGAAGCTGACGGATCTGGGTTGGATCTTCAGCATCGCCATTTTCTTCCTCGGCGCCTCGGCTGCGGTCTTCGGCCGCTGGGTCGAGGAGCGCGGGCCGCGCCGGGCCATGTTCACCGCCGCCCTCTGCTTCGGCGGCGGCTTCCTCATCGCGGCCCTCGGCGTCAGCCTGCACCAGCTCTGGATCATTTATCTCGGCTATGGGGTGCTGGGCGGCATCGGGCTCGGCATCGGCTACATCTCGCCGGTCTCGACTCTCATCAAATGGTTTCCCGACCGCCCGGGCATGGCGACCGGCATGGCGATCATGGGCTTCGGCGGCGGGGCCTTCATCGCCTCCCCCCTCTCGGTCTGGCTGATGGCGAGATTCTCCAGTCCGACCCATGTCGGCGTGGCGGAGACTTCGTCGTCATGGGCCTCATCTATTTCTGCTTCATGATGGTGGGGGCGGCGATCGTGCGCATCCCGGCGGCGGGTTGGCTGCCCGCCGGCTATGTTCCGCCGGCGCAGCCGAAGAAGCTCATCACCAACAGGAATGTCTATGTCTACGAGGCACTGAAGACGCCGCAGTTCTGGCTCATCTGGTGCGTGCTTTGCCTCAACGTGACCGCCGGCATCGGCGTGCTCGGACAGGCTTCCGCCATGAGCCAGGAGATGTTCCCCGGCCGCATCACCGCGGTGGCGGCGTCGGGTCTCGTCGGGTTGATGAGCCTCTTCAACATGGGCGGGCGATTCTTCTGGGCCTCGACCTCCGATCTCATCGGGCGCAAAAACACCTATTTCTGCTTCTTCGCCCTCGGCACCTTGCTCTACGCCATCGTGCCGACGGCAGGCGATATGGGAAGCATCCCCCTCTTCGTCCTCTGCTTCGTGATCATCCTCAGCATGTATGGCGGCGGCTTCGCCACCATTCCGGCCTATCTGCGCGACATGTTCGGCACGCGCTATGTCGGCGCCATCCACGGCCTGCTGATCACCTCCTGGTCGGTGGCCGGCATCCTGGGACCGGTGCTGGTCAACTATATCCGCGAGTACAACATCTCTCACGGGGTGCCCAAGGCGGATGCCTGCAACATCACCATGTATCTGATGGCGGGGCTGCTGGTGGTGGGATTCTTCTGTAACCTCTTCATTCGCCCCGTCGATGACCGCCACCATATGACCAAGGAGGCCGAGGCCCTCGGCGCCGCGGAATGAACGACACGAATCAAGGTACGACCACGCTGCATCTGGTGTTGGCCTGGGGCTTCGTCGGCATCCCCCTGGCCTGGGGTATCTACAAGACCCTGGTCAGCGCGCTGAAGCTGTTTCAGTAGGCAGGCGCGTTCAGGGGCTTGCCCTTCATCCGGTCGAGCCCGCGCGCGCCGGTCAGCACCACCTGGCTGAAATCGGCATCGCTGACATCGGCATTGGTGAGGTCGGCGTCCGTCAGATTGGCGCCGCTCAAATCGGCCTGCGCGAGATTGGCACCGGCAAGATTGGCGCCCATCAGCTTGGTGAACCGCATCAAGGCGTGGCGGAGATCGGCGCCGGAGAAATCCGCGCCGGCGAGATTGGCGCTGGAGAGCTCGGCGCGCATCAAACCCATCGACTGGTTCTTCAGATCGGCGCCCATCAGGGCATCGACAAACTTCGCGCCCTGCATATTGGCCCAGCTGAGCCGCGCCACGATCCTGGCGCCGGAGAGGTCGGCGCCCGGCAGGATCGGTGCCTGGGCGGCGCTGGTCTCCATGCCCATGGAAACCACGAGCCCCTGAAGGCTGGCCTTGGTCAGCTTGGCATGGGTGAAATTGGTCCGCATGACCCAGGCGAGATCGAGCGTAGCGCCTGAGAGATCGGCATCGGTGAAATTGGCTTCGGTCAGATTGGCGCCGAAGAGATTGGCGCCCGCGAGCTTCGCGCCGGTGAAGTTCAGCTTGCTGAGATCGAGCTTCTCCAGGGATTTGCCGGCGAAATCGGCGGGATGATCCGCGGTGGCGTGGGCCAGAGCATCGCGCACCTGCTCGCCCGTCAGATCGGCGCCAAGCGCCGCGTCGCCGAAGGGGCGAGCGGCAAAGAGCAGGAGGACGCAGAGGCTAGCAATCCCTATGCGAAGCATGCCGAAGCATAAGGCCCCGCGTGATCGGCGACAAGGCGAGCTCACCCGCGGTGGTTGAGCCGCGTCCATAGATCGACCAGCTGGCGGCTCTCTCGCACGTCATGCACCCGCAGGATCTGCACCCCCCGGTCCAGGGCATGCATGGCCGCGGCGAGTGAGCCCGGCAGGCGTTCCTTCGGCGCGAGGCTGCGCTGCTCGCCGCCGATCAGCGCCTTGCGGGAGACGCCGAGCAGCAGGGGACAGCCAAGCCCGTGAAACAGCGCCAAGGCGCGAAGGAGGGCCAGGTTCTCCTTGCTGCGCTTGGCGAAACCGATGCCGGGATCGATGATGAGGCGGGCGCGATCGATCCCGGCCGCAAGCGCGATGTTCACCCGGGTCTCGATCTCGTCGAAGACGTCGAGGGCGACATCCTCGTAACGCGGCGCGATGTTCATCTCCTTGGGCTCGCCGCGCTTATGCATGAGCACGATCTGCGCGCTGCTCGCCGCAGCCACCGGCAGGCTCTCCGGATCGTCGCTCAGGGCCGAGACATCGTTGATGATACGGACACCAAGGGCCAGGGCATGACGCATGACGGCGGCATGGCGTGTATCGATGGAGAGCTCGAGGCCGGGATGAAGGACGAGGCGCTCGAGCACCGGCGCAACGCGGCCGATCTCGGTCGCGACATCGATGGCGGTGGCGCCTGGGCGGGTCGATTCCCCGCCGATGTCGAGAATTGCCGCCCCCGCCTGCGCGTGCGCGAGGGCCAAGGTCAGCGCGGCTTCGGGATCGAGGCTCTCGCCGGCATCGGAGAAACTGTCCGGCGTGACATTGACGATGCCCATGAGACGAGGCCGCGCCATGGCGTCGGGACGCGACTTGCTCAGGAGATCGAGGCGCTCCTGCAAGACGGTTCCTCCGCCTCTCCATCCCTCGATCTCCGGCAGGCTCGCAATCACGCGCCTGGTCTTGGCTTCCGTTCTGAGGATCAGCTCGCAGACGGGAAAGGCGAGCGGGCCGCCTGCCAGCGGCCGGGCCTTGCCCGCGGCAATCATGGCCGCGGCGACCTCGCCATGGAGCAGGCCGAGCGGCCTCACATAGAGGCGGGCGCCCGCCGGAAGGGTCTCGGGGAGTTCAGTCTGCAGCGGCAAGAATCTCGCCCTTGCCGCCGGCGGCAGCATCGCCGGTGAAGCGCCGGAGCTCCATCAAACCCGGCGCCACCGCGGCAAGTTTCACCGAATGGGGTGCGAGGTAGGCTGTGAGAAGGTTCATGAAACCAAGCTCATGACGGCCGGCATCGGTGAAGGTGGGCAGCATCTGCCGGGGGCGGCGGCTCAGCAGCAATGTGCCGCGCTTCATGGCGAAGCCCGGATAGCGACCTGTCTCTGCGCCGAGGACGATCGTCGTCCCAGCCACCATGCGCGCGCCCAGGAAGTCGCCGGTATTGCCCTCGATCAGGATGATGCCGCGCCGCTGGCGGTCGCCCGCCCGCTGCCCGGCATCGCCGCGCAGCAGGATGAGGCCGCCGGCCATGCCGCGCCGCTCGCCGGGGAGTCCGCCGCCCAGCCAGTCTCCGGCATTGCCCATGATTTCGAGGATGCCGCCCTGCATGGCAGCGCCGGCGAAGGGCCCAGCATGGCCGCGAATGGTGAGCCGCCCGCCCGTCATGGCTAGCCCCGCATAGGCGCCGGCATCGCCTTCGACCGTGAGCTCTCCGGCAGACATCTCATGCCCGACATGGTCGAGCTTTGCATCTCCATTGCGGATAACAAGGCCGGCGCTTTCGCTCGGCGCCAACGCGAAGACTTCGTCGACGCGCAGGCGCCGATTGCCGCAGGCAAGCTCGATGGCGCCGATCGCTTCGAGGGTCGCGCCGGCCAGGCGCTCGGGCAGGAGCGGGGAGAGATCGAGGCGCTGGCGCGGCGGCCGCGTGACGGTGAGGAGGATACCGCTCATGCCATCAGCTCGTGCAGATGGAATTTGAACTGGCCGAGCTTGCCCCCGTAATTGCCGGCGGTGATCCGCAGCACCCCGCCCGATTCTCCGGCGCTGCAGGCCGCGGCGATTCCGGCCCGCATCGATGCCGCGATGTCCTCGGCCGTCAGCCCGTCGATCACGATCTCAAGCACCGCGGCGGCTTCGGACGGCAGCTTGCTCGCCGTCTCGGCCCTGAGCGTCGGGCAAAAGGCGTCATTGGTGGATGCGGGGAGGCCCTTGTATTTCGAGCCGATCTTGGAGCCTGAGCGCACGACGCCGCCCGGGAAGGGCATGACGATGTTCGGCAGCTTGGTCATGGCGCCGATCGCCCGTTCGGCGGCGGCGCGCGCCGCGCTGCGGCTCTTGGCGAGGATCAGGAAGTTGCCGCCGCCCACGGCACGGGTCATGCCGACCTCATCCTCGCAGAGGAACTCGCCGTCCATGACCGGGATGCGCCAATAGCGCTTCTCGCCGATCTTCTTGGCGATCTGGAATCCGTCGCCGAAGTAGCGAAGCTGGCCTCCGAGCTTCACGCGCTCCGGCGCATCGAGCCCCGAGAAGCAGGCCGAGCCCAGGGTGGTCAGCACGCATTGGCCGACGCGGAGCTGCAGCTGCTTCTGCAGTTCCTTGGAGTTCACGGCGAAGATGAGTATCGAGACCCCCGGCCGCGCGTCCGGCGTCGCTGCCGGCGCGAGATACCTCTCGATGCCGGCCTCGCAGCCGCAGGCGATCACGGAGGTGGCAAAGCCCGTCAAGCTCCGGGCCGCGGTCTCGGCCCATTGCGCTGTGTCGGCAGTGACGATGAGGCGCGTCGCCCGCATGCCGAAGGCCTCGGCAAAGGTATCCTCGATGGCGACGCCGTTGATGTTCATGCCAGGGCCGGCCCGGTCGCGGGATGTGGCGCGATCCGGCCGCGGCCCAACGCCTCGATCTCGCTTTCGGAAATCCGGAAATTGCCCAGGCGCACGGTCATGAAGCGCTCGAAGTGATCGGCGAGCCGCGTCTCGATGGCCGGATCATGTTCCGGCGTGGCCGTATGGGTCGCACCCCAGACGATGTCCGTCAGCTTACCGTCGCGCACAACGACCCGACCATCCTTGAAGACATAGTCCGGCCTCGCGAACATCGCGGCCTTGTCCGCCTGCTCGCCATAGACGGTGATGTCGGCAGCGGCTCCCGGTCCCAGATGGCCGCGGTCGGCCAGACCGAGAATGCGCGCCGGCCCGGCGCGGGTGATGATGGCGATCTCGTTCAGGTCGTATTCTCGCGTGAGGCCAGGTAGCGCGCTCGCCGCTGCGGCCGCCGGATGAATCGTCTTCAGCATCTCCTCGCGGAAGCTTCGATCCATCAGCAGGCGGATGAGATGGGGATATGTGCCGAAGGGTGCGCCATTGGGATGGTCGGTGGTGAGGAAGATGCGCCAGGGATCCTTCACCAGCAGAAAAAGCTCGAGCCCGATGGCCCATTGCAGCGCGTTGACGAAGTTCTTGTCGCGATAGCGGAAGGGCACCAGGCCGCAGCCGCCGTCGCATTCAATATCCATGCAGATCCACTTCTTCGGACAGGCGAGGCGGTGGTTGCGATACTGGGCCATGGTGTCGCCAGATGCAGTCACCGTCTGGCCGAACATGATCTGGCCCACATCGAGGCTGACATG
>DATBBO010000666.1:0-13357 GCA_036270995.1 Dongiaceae bacterium
AGATGAGCCAGGCATCCAGCATCCGCCGGAAGGCCGGGCCCAGTGCCGCGCGGGTGGCGGCAGCCACGGCCATATGCTCCTCGAACTCGCTCTCGAACAGGCTCATCGCCGAAGTCCTACACTATTCCGGGGAGTCGGCGAAAGCAGCGGCGAAGAAGTCCGCAAGGCGCCGGTAGAGCCGGCGCCTGTTGGCCTGCTTGCGGATGCCGTGGCCCTCATCCTCGAAGGTGAGCACGTCATGGGCGACGCCAGCCGCCTCCAGAGCCCGGCGCACCACTTCGAGATTCTCCGGTGTGACATTGGGATCGCGCATGCCCTGGACGATGAGCAGGCGGCCCTTTATCCGGTCCACGTAATGGATGGGCGACCGTTCGCGGTAGCGCTCCGGAAGTTGGGCCGGCGAGCCGCCAAGCATCTTCTCGCTATAGGGCCGCAGATCGGGACGCGTCGTCTCGTAATCGACCACGAGATCGGTCATGCCGCAGATCGGCGCTGCCGCGGCGACCAGCTCGGGCGGGAAATGGGTGATCGCCCACCAGGAGGAATAGCCGCCATAGGAGGTTCCGGTGACGCCGATGCGCCCCTTCTCGGCAATGCCCTTGTCGATCAGGAAGGCGATGCCGCTGCGGATATCCTCCTGCTCCGCCCCGCCCCAGCCCTGCTTCAGGATCGCCTCCTGGAAGGGAAGGCCGAAGCCGGTGCTGCCGCGGTAATTGGGCTGGAAGACGTTGAAGCCCCGGCGCAGCAGGTACTGGACGAAGGGATTGAAGCGGTTCTCCAGGTGATGGGTTGGGCCGCCATGGATGTCGACAACCGTGCCGGCGGCCGTTCCCTTCGGACGATAGATCCAGCCCTGGATGGAAAGGCCGTCCGGCGCGTTCCAGCGGATGCTTTGCGGCGCGATCAGCTCGGGCATCAGGCCGGCGGTGGCACCCGCAAGCCCGGTCAGGCTCGGCAGGCTCAACTGGCCCGTCTGAGCCGGGTCGAACCGCACCAGATCCTCGGGCTGGCAGGCGTGATAATAGCGCACGGCCCATCCCCCGCTGGCGAGCGGCGCCACAGGGATCAGCGTGCCCGGGGCGATCGCCGGCCAATCCTGGCGCGTGCGGCTCTGCGGCTCATAGAGGCGCACGCGCTTGCCGCCATCCTGCTCCAGGATGGTGACGATAGAGTTGACCCCCACCGGCACGGAGGCCGCCGCGATCTGGTCATGGGGATCATCCATGAGCCAGTAGGTGAGCGAGCTCGCGAGCAGCCAGAGGCCGACGCGGCGGTGGCTGCCGGCATCGGCCAGCACGACCACCTGCTGGCCGCCCGGCGTCCAGGAGGCATCGATCTCGACCTCATCGCCGAAATTGAGGATCTCGCGATCCTCCTTGCCGTCGATATCCACCAGCCAGTACTGGCGTCCGGCGGGGTGGCGGTCCCGCCGGCTGTAGAGCACATGGCTGCCCGTCGCGTTCAGCATCGGGTGCGGCTGGTGGCCGCGCACGGGCCTCGCAAGCACGAGGCGATCGCCGGTGACGAGGTCCTGGCGGATGATCCAGCTCGCCTCCTGCTCCCTGCCGGTGGCGGGATCCACATTCGCGGCATAGACCAGCCAGCGTCCATTGGGATGAAGCTCGCCGCCGGAGATGTAGAAACCGGGATTGGGATCGCTCACCAGCCGGGGCTTCATCTCGGCGAGCGCGCAGCGCATCAGCCGGATGCGCTCTTCGCCATTGCGGGTCAGGGCCAGCAGGAATTCGGCGCCATCGCGTCGCCAGGATTCGACGAAGACGTCATCCGCGCCGGCATGGAGACGGACCGGTTTCTTTCCCTGTGCCCCGCTGGAGAGATAGGCCTCGACGGCGGCGCCATGGCCGCCCCAGCTCCAGGCGACCACCGTCCCCGCGGGAGAAACCGAGGGAGCCATGAGCTGCGGAACACGCAAGAGCCGATCGAGGAACTCGTCCTCGGGGTGCGCTTCGTCCTTATCCGTCATGCCCCCTCGCCTTCGGCGGCAATCTAGGCACAAGCATCGCGGGCGGCAATAAGCCCGGCGGTTGACAAGCTGGCCGGGGGCCGCTCAGTCTCCACGCTCCCTGCTCGGAGTGCGCCATGCCCAGTACCCATGCCCGTCCTGCTGCCAGCAGCCTGGCCAACGCCGATCTCGACCAGGCGATCCTCGAGGCCGAAGCCCATTATCGCGCCCGCCATTCCAAGAGCGCGGCCCGCAAGCTCGAGGCCTCCGAGCATATGCCGGGAGGCAATACCCGCACCGTGCTGCATTTCACGCCCTTTCCCCTGGTCTGGGCCGGCGGCAAGGGCAACCGGCTGACCGATGTCGACGGCTTGGAATATCTGGATCTCCTGGGAGAATACACCGCCGGCCTTTACGGCCATGGCGAGCCCGTGATCCAGGCGGCCCAGAAGAAGGCGATCGACGAGGGCACCGTGCTCGGCGGGCCGAACCAGTATGAGGCAAGGCTGGCGGCGGCGATCCGCGCCCGCTTCCCTTCGGTCGAGCTCCTGCGCTTCACCAATTCAGGCACCGAGGCCAATCTGATGGCCCTTTCCGCGCTGCGGGCGCTCGCGCCCGAGCGCCCCCGGATCATGGGCTTCGGCTATGGCTATCACGGCAGCGTCTTCTACTTCAGCCCTGGCCATGATCAGCTCAATTATCCGATCGACTGGCTGGTCGGCCGCTACAACGATGTCGAGGGGACCCGCGCCCTGCTCCGCCGCCACGCCCAGGAGCTCGCCGCCGTCATCGTCGAGCCCAGGCAGGGCAGCGGCGGCTGCATTCCCGGCACGCCGGACTTCCTCGGCATGCTGCGCGAGGAATGCACTGCCAGCCGTATCCCCTTGGTCTTCGACGAGGTGATGACCTCGCGTCTCTCGTCTTCGGGCCTGCAAGGCCGGCTCGGCATCACCCCTGACATCACCACCTTCGGCAAGTATCTCGGCGGCGGCACCAGCTTCGGCGCCTTCGGCGGCAAGCGCGAGGTGATGGCGCATTTCGATCCCGACCGTCCCGATTCGATCCCCCATGCCGGCACCTTCAACAACAACGTCCTTTCCATGGCGGGCGGGCTTGCCGGGCTCACCCAGGTCTTCACGCCCGAGGCGGCGGTCCGCATCAATGCCCTCGGCGACGAGCTGAGGGAGCGGCTCACCCGGCTCGCCGCCAAGCGCGGCCTGCCGATGCAGGCGACCGGCATCGGCTCGCTCCTCAATATCCACTTCTCGCGCCGGCCCATTCGCACGCCGATGGACAGCCATCCCGAGGATCCGACAGCACAGAAGGCCCTGACGGGTCTGTTGAAGCTCTTCCACCTCGACATGATCGACCAGGGCTACTATCTGGCGCGGCGCGGCTTCATCGCCCTTTCGCTGCCGACGACAGAGGCCGATATCGAGGGCTTCGCTGCCGCCGTGGCCGAGTTCCTCGACGCCCGGGGCGCGCTCCTGGAGCGCTCTCTACCTGCTTGAGGCCCGGATTACGGTGATGAAGAGATTCAAGGTCGAACCCCGGAAAATATCAGATTATCAGCGGGATGGCGCCGTTGTCTTGCGGGATATCTTCACCGATTGGGTCGAGACGCTCGCCCGCGGCGTCGAACGCAACATGGCGGAGCCCGGCCCTTACGGGACCGAGAACGTGCGGCCTCAAGATGGTGGGGGCAGCTTCTTCGACGACTATTGCAACTGGGAGCGCATCCCCGAATTCACCGATTTCATGAAGAACTCGCCCGCGGCGCCGGTTGCCGGTGCGCTGATGGGCGCGCGCGAAGTCCAGATCTTCCACGACCATGTGCTGGTCAAGGAGCCGGGCACGCCCAAGGCGACGCCCTGGCATCAGGACATGCCCTATTACTGCGTCGAGGGCATGCAGACGGCAAGCTACTGGATTCCCCTCGATCCAGTCACGGAGGAGAACACGCTGCGCCTGGTTCTGGGCTCCCATCTCTGGCCGAAGCTGCTGCGGCCGAAGAAATGGGCCGGCGGCGAGGATTTCTACGCCAATGACTCCGAGTTCATGGACCTACCCGAGGTCGAGAGCGGGAGCCATGCGATCTTGGAAGAGGCGCTCGAGCCCGGCGATGCCATCGTTTTCAACTACCGCACGGTACATGGCGCGCGCGGCAACAGGGGCAGCCGCAGGCGCCGCGCCTTCTCCGCGCGCTTCGTCGGCGATGACGCGCGCTTCATCCAGCGTCCCGGCCGCACCTCCCCGCCCTATCCGGGCATCGGGCAATCGACCGGCGAGCGGCTGCGGGAAGACTGGTTTCCGACAGTCTGGCGCGCCGGCGCCCCTTAACTCTTCGACATCTTGCATGCTTGCAGTATCCCCGGGAACAAATCATCGGGCCATCCGTTGTCCCCGGTGCTAGGATGTCGGTCGCTTGGGATGGATTGGCCGAGACAGCCGGTGTTGTAGCCTCGACGAGGTATTCCAGGAGATCGCCCATGGCAGGAAGCCATCCCGAAGCCGAGTCCCCCCGGCTGATCCTGCGGGAGGAAGCGCAGAAGCTTCTGAACGAAGCCATCCGAATGGTCGAACCGGCAGCACGCAAACACCTTCTCGCCCGCTCCTTCGAGATGGTCCAGCGTGCCGAGATCATGCCGGAAGTGCCCTCGCCCGAAGCGCCCGGCCAGGGCTAACCCTTTCCCGGTTCATCGATTCCCAGATAGGCCGCAAGCGGCGGCGCAAGCGGCGGCGCGAAGATCGCCGCGGTCGGTCCGTCGCAGAGAATCCGCCCGTCCTCGACGAACAGCACGCGGCTCGCGGCATGGCGCGCGTCCTCCGGCTGATGGCTGACGAAGAGCAGCGTAAATCCGAGGTCGCGGCCCAGCGCCTTGACGAGGTCCAGCATCTCGCGCCGCTGGGCCGGGCCGAGAGCGGCGAAGGGCTCGTCCAGCAGCAGGAGCGGCCGCTTGCGTACCAGGCTGCGGGCGAGCGCCACGCGCTGGCGCTCGCCGCCCGAGAGCTGGCCCGGCAGCCGGGCCTCGAAGCCGGCCAGCCCCACATGATCGAGAGCCGCGCTGACACGGGCCCGAGAAGCGGCATCGAGGCGCAGTCCCGGGTCGATGCCCAACCCGACATTCTCCGCCGCGGTCAGATGCGGAAACAGATTGTGCTCCTGGAACAGGGAGGTGACCGGCCGGCGCGCGGGCGGCAGACCGGTCACATCCGCTCCTTCGATGCGGATCCGCCCGCTCAGCGGCGCCTCGAAGCCGGCGATGAGGGCGAGCATCGTGCTCTTGCCCGCGCCGCTCGGCCCTATGACCGCGACGCATTCCCCGCACTCGACACGGAGGTCGAAGCGCATGACGAGATCCTCATAGCGGAAGCTGACCTCCGCGAGCTCCAGCATCGGCTCAGCCATGCTCGGGGCCCCCGACCAGTCGCTCGATGAGGACGAAGCCGCCGAGAGCCAGGGCCACGAGCAGCAAAGCGGTGACCGCCGCCGCATCCAGGCGATAGGCCGCGAGCTGCTGATAGATAAGCAGCGGAAGGGTCGCGGTATTGGGCGTGCCGAAGAGAGCGATTGCGCCGAGATCGCCGAAGGAGAGCGCGGCCACGAGGGCGCCGGCAAGCCCGATAGGCCGGCGCAGCAGAGGCCAGTCGATCAGCCGCCAGCGGCTCCAGCCGGCGATGCCGAGGCTCGCCGCTAGACGGTCGTGGCGCGCCGCGGCCTCGGCGGCGGCCGGCGCCACCACGCGAACCACATAGGGCAGCCCCATGACTCCGTTGATGAGCGCGACGAGGCCGAGCCCGAGATCGAGCGGCGCGCCGAGGCGCAGCAGGAGCACGAAGAGCCCGGCGCCCAGCGCCAGCGGCGAGCAGGCGAGCGGCAGCGAGCCGATGAAGGCGATCAGGCCCGGCGGCAGCAGGCGGCGCCGGTTGAGGATGAGGCAGAGCGCGCCCGCGACCGCCAGGAGCGTTGCAACGATCGAGACGGCGATGCCGATGACGACGGCCCGCCAGGTGGCTGCGGCGCCGAGAACGAGCGCCAGCGATCCCGACAGGCCCGAGATCACCACCGCCAGCACCGGCAGGCCGACATAGAGCCCGGCGAGGAGGAGCAGGCCGGCATCGAAAATCCTTCCATGCCACCCGGCGATATCGGGGCGCGGCTGCGGCCGGCCGATGCCGGGCGAGACGGGGGCCGGCACCATGAGCCGATGGAGCGTCACAAGGAGGCCGCCGCTGATGGCGAGCTGCAGCAGCGCCAGAACCGCGGCACGGGGCGGATCGAAGTCATAGCGCAGCGCCTGATAGATGGCGGCCTCCAGGGAGGCCCAGGCGGGACCTCCGCCCAGCGTCAGGGTCACGGTGAAGCTGGCGAAGCAGAGCATGAAGACGAGACCGGCGGTGCTGGCCATGGCCGCGCGCAGCGCCGGCCATTCGATCAGGCGGAAGACCTGGGCGCTGCCCATGCCGAGCTGGCTCGCCAGCCGCCAGCTCTCCCCCGGCACTGCCTCGAGCCCTGCCAGCAGGGTGCGGGCGGCAAAGGGCATGTTGAAGAAGACATGGGCGATCAGGATGCCGCCGAGGCCGTAGAGAAAGCTGCCAAGCGGCAGGCCGATCCCGGCGGCAAGCCTGTGCAGCCAGCCGCTCTCGCCATAGAGGGTGACGATGGCGAAGACGGCGACGATGGCCGGCATCACCATGGGAAGGCCGAAAAGCCGAAGCAGCAGCGTGCGGCCGGGAAAGCTCGTCCGCCGTGCCAGGGCCCGCGCCACGGGCAGCGCAAGCCCCACCGAGAGCAGCGCCGAGAGGGCGGCCTGGATCGTAGTGAACAGCAGGACATGGCCGAGATAGCGGTCGGCCAGGATATCGGCGAGGTCGAGGGGCGCCGTGCCGAACAGCGCGGCCAGCGAACCGCCGATGACGAACAGCAGGAGGAGAACGACGGCGAGCGACATCAGCTGGAGTAGCGCGGATGCACCCTGCGCTGAAGCAGCCAAAATCCCCCTCCCCCCTTGCGGGGGAGGGTCGGGGTGGGGGGTGACGCAGCGCGCTCTGCTTGCGGCGACTTCATTTGTGCCCCACTCCGGCCCGCCCCCGTCGAGGGGGCGGGAGAACAGGAGCGAGGCAGAGGCGCATCACTGACTCATTGCCGCGAGCCACTCGTCCACCCAGGCCTTGCGATGGGCCGCCACTTCGCCCGAGGGAATGATCAGGCTCTTACCCGGCAGCGGCGGAAAGGCCGAGGGCAGGCCGCTGCTGGTTGCGGCCGCGGGATACATCCAGTTCGTCTCGGGGATGATGTCCTGGAATTTGGTGGACAGCATGAACTGCAGGAACTTGCGGGCCAGCTCCGGATGGGGCGCATGCGCGGTCATTCCCGCCACCTCGATCTGCAGGTAATGCCCTTCCGGGAAGGAATCCGCGGCGTACTGGGTCTTCTTCTCCTCGATGATGTGATAGGCCGGCGAGGTGGTGTAGCTCAGCACCATCGGCGCCTCGCCCTTGAGGAACAGGCCATAGGCCTCGTCCCAGCTTTTGGAGACGGTGAGGATGCGCGGGCGGAGCTGACGCCATATATCGGCCGCGCGATCGCCGTAGATCTCTTTGATCCAGAGCAGAAGGCCGAGGCCCGGCGTGCTCGAGCGCGGATCCTCGATCAGGATCTTATCCGGCACGCCGCCGCTCACCAGATCGGCCAGGCTCTTCGGCGGATTCGCCAGCTTCGTCTTGTCGTAAACGAAGGCGAAATAGCCGAAGTCATAGGGAACGAAGTCCTTGTCGTCCCAGGCGAGCGGCAGCTTGAGGCCGGAGAGATCCATGCCGTGGGGCGCGAAGAGCCCCGTCGCCGCCGCCTCGGCCGTCAGGTTGGTGTCGAGACCCAGCACCACATCGGCCTTGCTGGCGGCCCCTTCCAGGCGCAGCCGGCTCAGCAGCACGACGCCGTCCTCCACGCCCACGAAATCGAGGCGGCAGGCGCAGCCGGCCTCAAAGGCCTTCTTCACCTGGGGTCCCGGTCCCCAATCGGAGATGAAGGAGTTGTAGGTGTAGACGGTCAGCACCGGCAGGTCGGCCGCGGAAGCCGCCGCCGGCACGCCGATCAGCGTCAGACAAAACAGAATATGGGTGAGGATTCTATTCATGCTCACATCCCTCCGCCGGCATTACCCGGATCAGGTTCCTCGGGTTGACGCAGCGCCGCTGCGCCTCTCAGCCCACCATGGGCACCCCGTTGAGAGTGATTTCAGTATAGGCCCGCGGCGGCGGGATTCAACAGGCACCCTTGGTCCCGGCATCACCAGGAAAATCGCGTGTAGCACACGTTCCTGAGCTATGCTCTTTGCGGTTGATCAGAGGTGTCGAATGGACAAGTACACAGCAGGCAGGATCGAGGGAATGCTTCGCGCCGCGCGGCACAACATCCAATTTGTCATCGCTGATGATTTGCGAACCGCCTCGCCGCCGGAAAAGCAGTTCGAGCGCATGCGAAAGCTCGGCAATGCCCTGACAGAGCTCTTGGACCTATCCAGAGAGATCTACGAGGAGCATCCGGAGCTCAATCCTCACCTCGAAGCCGAGAGAGCGACCGAAGAGCTACGGCGGAAAGGCCAATTGCCAAGGCGCGACTAGTGTCAAAGCCCAGTCTCAGCCGGCTCTCTCGATATGCCGCGCGAGCGCCGGATCGGCGAGATCGGCGGCGGTGAGGGCGACGAGGGGATCGACCAGCTCGGCCGCCGTCCAGGCGCCATTGCTCTCGGCGATGTGCGCTGCTCCCCATGAGGCGGCTACGAGACGCAGCATGATGCGATAGAGATGAAGACGGCTCAGCCAGGCGGCCGGATCCACGCCCTCGCCGAAATAGAGCGCGAGCATGGCTGAATCCTGAGCCGCATCGAAATGCCCCTCGATAGAGATCCCGGCGAGATCCCAGAGCGGCGTGCACATGGCGGCATATTCCCAATCGAGCAGGAAATGCCGCTGCCCGACCGCGATGAAATTATGCGGTGCCGGATCGATATGGCAGGGTCTCGGGCCGCCGAACCAGTCGCGCTCGATCAGCGGGCGCAGCCCCTCGCCCGCGCGCCGCAGCTCGCGAAGCGCCGGCGTGCTCGCCATGGCCAGATACTGGTCAATCTTGGGATAGAGATGCATCTCGCCCTGGAAGGCGAGCCCGCTCTCATGCAGCCGCTTGAGCAGGCCGATGGCGGCGCGGAAATGATCCGCTTCCTTGAGCCGCGCGGGCGAGAGCGGAACGGCGTCGGTGAGATAGCGGCTCAGCATCACGCCGCTGGCGGGGTCGGCATGGAGAATAGGCGGGGCGAGACCGATCGCTGCCGCCGCCGTGGCGTTGGCCGCCTCGCCGGCACGATCGATATATCGCGCCGTGCCTTTGCCCGGCAGGCGCAGGACATAAGCCTCCCCTTCTCCCCGCTCGACAAGGAAGCTCCGATTGGTGAGACTCGGCAGACGGGCGATGCGCCAGCTGCCCGTCCAGGATCTCCCCAAGAGGGGCAGGACCGGGATCTGCGCCAGCGCCGCGTGGACCTCCTCCTCTTCGGTGGCATTGATCTGGCTCAGGGCGGGCATCGTCGCAGCGGCTAGGTTGACCTCAAAGGAGCATTCACGTGACCCATTACCACGCCGTCGTCTGGATCGACCATCACCAAGCCCGGATCTATCACTTCAACGCCGAGGATATCGAGGCGCTGCGGGTGCTGCCCGAGAACCCGCATGTGCATCTGCATCATCACCGCGGGAGCATCACCGACGGTCATGCGCAGGAGGACCAGCATTACTACCACCGCGTCGCCGAGGCCATCGCCGATGCCGGTGAGGTGCTGGTCGCCGGGCCCGGCCTGGCGAAAGGCGAGCTCGTCAAGCATATGGAAGCCCATGATCCCGCCTGGCGCCAGAAGATCGTCGGCACCGAGACGATCGATCATCCGAGCGACAGCCAGCTCGTCGCCCATGCCAGGAAATATTTCCGCATCGCCGATCGCATGCGGCCCCAGCGCGGTTGACCGGGCCAAATCCCGTTCTGTGAACTAGAACCGCTGCCGACGGTGGCGGGGCGCCCGCGCGATCCACAAGCCCCCTTCGCGATCGGCCGGCGCCCGCAAGGGCGAGAGGCTGGGCGGGCTCGTCAGCGCCTTGATGCCGGCGACCAGCTCTTCGGGCAGATAGGGCTTCGCCAGAAAGCGGGCACCACCGAGCATTTTCAGATCGCGCGGCCGGCTGCTCGAGGTCAGAAGCAGGCCGGTGATGGGCCAGCGCCTTCGCACCTCGAAGGCCAGATCCAGGCCGTTCATGCGGCCGGGCATGTTGATGTCGGTGAAGAGCACCGCGATATCGGCGCGCTGCGCGAGGAGAGGCAAAGCCTCCTCGGCGCTGCCTGCATGCGCCACCTGGAATCCCGCCTGATCGAGAACCGCGACCGCGGCCAGCCGGACCAGGAATTCGTCCTCCGCGATGAGGACGGCAATGGGGCTTTGCGGTGCGGTCGTCATATGAATACCAATGGGCCAGGGCTGGCGCCGTTCCGGGCGGGGCACATGGTGTTTTGGGGAACCGGTGGCCTTTTTGTGTCGGGGGAAGCTTGCCTAGTCCCGGAACGCGGCGAGTGCCATGGCCTGCTTGACGGTGCGGCGGATATGCCGGCGCGGCAGCGGGGATTCGAGGAAGCGACGCAGGCCCGCGAGCAGCACGGCCCGCCCCTCGCCCGCCAGACCCTGGGCCAGCTCCTCGCGCGCAGCGAGCACCGTCTTCACGAGATGGACGGCGACGATGTTCTCCTGCTGCCCGTGATCGAACAGGCCATCCACCGCCCGGCGCAGGAAACCCGCCTCATCTCCAACCCGCCAATCATCGAGACTCAGGGCGGGATCGTTGAAGCGGCTGTTACGCCCGGCGAAGCAGGCCATCTGCAGCAGGCCCTGCGGCCAGAGCGCGGGATACTTGGTGCATTGCCGGCGCACGGCCTCGGCGAAGGTGATGCCATGGGTCACGTCGAGCCAGCTCGCGTTGTCGGTCACGGGCTGCTCGATGCGCACCTGGAGAGCGATGTCGAAGGCCAGCAGATTATAGGCATTGGCGCCGAGCAGTGCCCGGTAGAGATCGAGGGGTACCGCCCCGCCATGACCAGCGGTGAGCGCGAGCGCGCGCCGCTCGTTGAGCCCGCGATAGGCCGCTGCTTCAGGCGCAGCACCTTCCCCGCCCCAGCGCGCAAGCGCACCGGCATAGTCGCGGAACTCGGGAATGAGATCCTCGCGGGTGGCGTAGATCAGGGACCGGGCGAGGGTCAGCAGCACCGGTGCTTCGACGCCGGGCCCGAGCCGCGCGATCAGCTCGCCGGCCTTGACCGTATAAATCAGGGAATGGCCGAAATCGGCGTAATGGGCGAGCGCAGCGCGGGTGAAGGCGCGATCGAGATCGTCGAAATGGAGTCCGGCGGCAAGCGCGCCCCGCAGACAGGCGACCGCCGCATCCTCATCCTCGGCCTCGATGGCCGCGAGGAAATCCTCCTCGGACCAGGCTCGCTCGCTCTCGGTGAAGGGATGGCGCTCCTGGCGCAGGCAATCTTCCGCCAGCGGGGCCAGGCTCTCCAGCAGTGCGGCGAGGCCGGCCTCCGCATCCCCGGCCCGCTCCTCGCGCAGCTGCAGCCAGCAGGCCATGCCGGCATAGGCATGGGTCCAGCCATATTCCAGGCGCTCCGATGACCAGGCGATGGCGGCACGCAAGGCTTCCAGCGGATCGCCGATGGCCGAGAGCCGCGCCAGTTCGCGCGCGAGGCGCTCGTAATCCTCATCGTCGAAGGCGCTTCTCAGGCTCGCGAGCAGCCGCGCCCGCTGGGCCTCGAGCGGTGGATCGGTCAGATCGAGCCAGACCGCGCCCTGCTCCAGCTTGACCGGATAGATCCTGACGCCCTCGCCGCGGTCGAGATTGACGCCGGTCGAAAGATCGAACTTCCAGTTGTGCCAGTTGCAGGTGAGCACGCAGGCGCCGGCCGCGCTCCCGTTCGCAAGCGTCCCCTCGCTCAGCGGATAGCCCTCATGCGGGCATCGGTTGTTGCAGGCGAGCACGCCGCCGGCGGTAGCGAAGAGGGCGATCTGGCGGCCCTCATGGCGCCAGATCATCCTTCCCTCGCGCTCCAGGGCCTGAAGCTCTATGGCCCTGACCCAATTAGGGTTTTTGGCGCCACCATCCATCCGGCGAGTCTGCCCCCGATGGGGGAGAGCGTCAATCCGTCCACAACCCTTGTCACTGACTGGGCGTATCCTCCTCCTCGGGCAACTTGCGAAGGGAGGGCCGGATGCTTGTCGCGACATGCGAGCGGATCGCGGGACAAAGGGTTCGGGAGGTGAAGGGGCAGTGCTTCGGCGTCGTGGTGCGCAGCCGCGGCATCGGCGGCAATCTCATGGCGGGGCTTCGCTCCATCGTCGGCGGCGAGATCCACGAATACACGGCTCTGCTGGAGGAGGCGCGGCGCCACGCCGTCGACCGCATGGTACAGAACGCCACGACCATGGGCGCCAATGCCATCATCATGATGCGCTTCGATTCCTCCGAGATCGGCCAGACCATGAGCGAGATCGTCGCCTATGGCACCGCCGTGGTGCTGGAGCCCGAGCCGGCCTGACGTCATGCTGCGCGTCGGGCTCTTCGCCCTCGGCCTTGCGGCGCTGGCCGCGGGACTGGGCTTTCTCCTCCTCGGCGGGCCGGTGCCCGTCATCGTCTGGCTCCTCGGCCTCGGGCTGATCCTCACCCTCGGCATCGCCTATGAGCGCGTGCGCTACAAGGCCCTTGCCGCCGGCCGTCCCGGGCGCGAGTGGCAGCGCACCGAAGAGCGCTTCATCGATCCCGAGACCGGCAAGCAGGTCACGGTCTATTTCCGGGCCAAGGATGGCGAGCGGATGTATGTTGAGGAGTAGCCGCAGCAGAAACCCTCGCTCATGCTATATGCGCGTCGCGACCTTCTCGTCCTCGCCGCCCATCTCGGCCTCGGCGGCGCTTTGGCGAGCGTCGCGCGAAGCGCTAGCGCCGCAACGGCGAGTCCCTTCCTCCAACATGGCTACGCGCCGGTGCTCGACGAGCTTACGACCGGCGATCTGCCGGTCCGGGGCGAAGTGCCGCGGGAGATCGCCGGCACCTATCTTCGCAACGGGCCTAATCCCGCTTTTCCGCCGATCTCCTACACCTATCCCTTCGACGGCGACGGGATGGTGCATGCCCTCGTCTTCGAGGATGGCCGCGTTCGCTACCGAAATCGCTTCGTGCTGACCGCGGGGCTCCGCGCCGACAGGCGCGCCGGGCGCACGATCTATGGCGGGCTCATGGATCCCATTACCCCGGATCCGAAATACGTGGCGCCGGACGGCGATCCGAGCCCCTTCAAGAACGTCG
>DATBBO010000667.1:0-2843 GCA_036270995.1 Dongiaceae bacterium
GTGAGGATCTCGTCGAGGTGGTCGAGCGCCGCGCGGGTTAGGCTGTCGAGGCGCTGCGCCAGCGCCCGGCGATCGTCGTCGGTCATGGCAAACCTCCCTGCTTCGCCGAAGCGACAGGAGGATGGGATTATAGGCGCGCGCCTGCGCGAAATCGGCGTGCGTGATTGCTATGTGATGTCTGGCCGGGTAAGGAAATCGCGCCGGTTTGGCTAAGTCATTGAAATAAATCCGCGCCGGGCAGGACTTGAAACTGCGGCCAGCCGCTTCAAAGGCGGCGAACTGGTCGGGATCTACGCCGTCATGGGCCTCACCTGGGGCATCGGCGCCCTCATCGGCCCCGCTCTGGCGGGGATCGCCATGAGCGCCTTTACCCACGGCCTGCCGCTCTTCGCGGCCGCCGCCTGCATCCTTTTCGCGCTGTTCATGACGCTGACCCGCGCCCGGACCTGACCCCCTATGCCCAGCCGCATCTCTCCATGCTACAAGGAGGGCTCAACCGGCTGATTCCAGATAATCGAGGGAGGGCAATCGTGGCTGGATCCGTGAACAAGGTCATTCTCATCGGCAATCTCGGCCGCGATCCTGAGGTCCGCAGCACCCAGGACGGCCTGAAGATCGTCAATCTCTCTCTCGCCACCTCGGAGAGCTGGCGCGACAAGAACAGCGGCGAGCGCCGCGAGAAGACCGAATGGCATCGCGTCGTAATCTTCAACGAGCGGCTGGCGGATGTGGCGGAGAAGTTCCTGAAAAAGGGCAGCAAGATCTATGTCGAGGGCGCGCTGCAGACCCGCAAATGGACCGACCAGTCGGGTCAGGAGCGCTATTCGACCGAGGTCGTGCTCCAGCGCTTTCGCGGCGAGCTCACCATGCTCGACGGCAAGGGCGGCGGGGGCGGCGTCGCCGATCCCGGCGACAGCTTCCCCGAGCCGGCCGGGGCGGGCCGGGGCGGGCCCAGCGGCGGCGATCTCGACGACGATATTCCGTTCTGAGCCGAGCGTTGCTTCCCTCTCCCGCTTCAAGCGCGGGAGAGGGGTCCAGGGACATCACTTCTTCAGCGGCTTCAGCAGCTTTTGCTGGGCGATGAGGTTGGCGTCGCGCCAGCGCTCGAGCTCGTCGATCGAAACCTTGCCGGCGATCTGGTCGACGGCGGCGATGACGCTTGCTTTGCCCGCTTCGCTGCCGCGCCAGCCGAAATGCGCGAGGTAGTGCGCAAGGCCACCTTTGCCGCCGCCGAGATGGGCGCACATGGCCGGGCCCATAAAGGCCCAACGCAGCCCGATGCCCTGGGTCACGGCGGTGTCGATATCGGTGAAGTCGCAGATTCCAGCCTCGACAAGGCGGTTGGCTTCCTCCCGGATCGCGTATTGCAGCCGGTTGGCGATGAAGGACTGGATCTCCTTCTTCAGGCGCAAGGGACGCTTGCCGATGGCGGCGTAGAATGCGACGGCCCAGTCGAGCACCTCCGGTGGCGTCGCCTCCGCGCCGACGACCTCCACCAGGGGGATGAGATGCGCCGGGGCGAAGGGATGGCCGACAATGACTCGTTCGGGATGGCGGCAGCGCGCGCCGAGCGCCGAGGGTAGGAAGGTCGAGGTGGAACTCGCGATCACCACCTCCCGCGGGAGAGCGCGATCGATCTCCTCCAGGAGAAAGGTCTTCAGCTCCAGTCGGTCGGGCGCGCTCTCCTGGACGAATTCGGCGGCCTTCACCGCCTCCGCGACGGTCGGGACGAAGCTGACCCTCCTGCGGTCGGCGCCGGGGGCAAGCCCGAGGGCCTCGAGAGAGGGCCAGGCCCCGTCGATGATCCGGTGCAGAAGCGCCTCGGCGCCCGGACCGGGATCGGTGACCGCGACGCTCAAGCCCCGGGAGAGGAAATAGGCGGCCCATCCGGCGCCGATCGTTCCGGCGCCGATACAGGCGACATGGCGAATCTTTTGGGGATCGGGCCTCATGACGGCTCCTGTGAGGTGGAGAAGGGGGCGGGAAGCGGGACCGATTCAGGGGCCCGATGACAGCGCTATTGAACTTGATCGGAGCCCCGAAATCCATCCCGCCGGGCCGCCCGTATCGCCCGCAGCGAAACGCCCGGTAGTGTTGTTCGCAGGCGCAACACCTGCTCACATCTCTCCGCACCCGAACCGGAACGCTTTGGAAAGGCAACGCCAGGGCAGGGGCTTAGCCGGGTTTCTCGAACTTGACCAGGGCGCCGCTCCGGGACGCCGGGGACGTTTTGGGGACATTTGGCGCACGGTCGAGGGCGGCAATGGCCTTGTCGACGTGCTCGCGACGCAGATGGGTGTAGCGCAAAACCATCCTGCTCGTCGCGTGACCACTGATCGCCATGATGGTCGCGATGTCGGCGCCGTCCTCGACCAGGTTGGTGATGGCGGTGTGACGCATGGTGTGCGGTGACACCAGCGCCGGATCGAGCCCGGCAGCGACCACGGCCCGACGGAAGCTATGGTTCATGGCCGCGCGGTGCCCCGACTTCGAGCGCCGGGTGCGCCCGGTCGGAAAAATCCAGCCTTGGGGATCGGCGACCATGGCCTGCTCGCGGCGCAAAATATCGCGCAAGGTGGTCGTGATCGGTTGCTCCCTGGCACCGCGCTTCGCCCTGCTGACGAAGAGCCGGCAGCGTTCAAAGTCGACTTCACTGAATTTCGTGCGCGTGATTTCCGAATGCCGCATGCCGGTGTGCAAACCGAAGGCGACGAAGAGCCACAGATAGGGATCGGCGTCGGCAATCGCGGCGGCCATGAGGGCGTCGGCCTCGGCATGGGATAGCACGGTGATGCGCCCCGCGTCCTCGGGCAGGAATTGCACCGTGCAGGGCTTGGCCGGGA
>DATBBO010000668.1:0-1556 GCA_036270995.1 Dongiaceae bacterium
CCTGACGCTGCGCGGACAGGCTTGACCTTCGCCGAGCTCTCTTCGCAGCCCCTCACGCGGTCCAGGCCATGAGCAGCGAGAGCGCGGCGGCCGTCGAAAGATGGCTGCATCGCACGGCCAAGAAGCTGCTGCGGCCGCGCCTCAACCGGCTCCACCAGTATCCGGCGCGGCCCGTGCGGCTGCGCCCCGGACATGACGGCGCCACGACCGCCGGCGAGAAGCTGCCGTCGATAGCTCTCGTCACCCCCTCCTACAATCAGGGCCCTTTCATCCAGGCGACCATCGACAGCGTGCTCGCACAGTCCTATCCGGATCTCAGCTATCTGGTGATGGATGGCGGGTCGAGCGACGACACGCCCCGGCTCCTGGCGGCCTATGGCGAACGGGTCGCCTGGCGCAGCGAGAGGGACCGCGGCCAGGCGGATGCCATCAATAAGGGCTTCGCCGCAATCAGCGGCGAGATCATGGGCTGGCTGAACAGCGATGATCTGCTGCTGCCGGGAACACTCGCTTATGTCGGGCGCTTCTTCCGCGATCACCCCGAGATCGATGTCGTCTATGGGCATCGCATCATCATCGACGGGGAGGGGCGCGAGATCGGGCGCTGGGTGCTTCCCGGCCACGATCCGGCCGCGCTCGCCCTCACCGACTACGTTCCCCAGGAAACGATGTTCTGGCGTGCCGTCGTCTGGCGCAAGATCGGCCCGCTCGATGCCGGCTTTCACTACGCCATGGACTGGGATTTCCTGCTGCGCGCCGAACGCGCCGGCTTCCGCTTCCGGCGCCTGCCGCGATTCCTCGGCTGCTTCCGCGCCCATGGCGAGCAGAAGACCGCCCAGACCGGCGCGATGACCGTGGAGATGGACCGGCTGCGCCAGAGCCATTTCGGGCGCCCCGTCTCCCAGCGGGAGATCTCGCGCGGGCTCAGGGCCTATCAGCTCCGCCAGATCGCCTGCGACTGGGGCTATCGCCTCGGCATTCTTCGCGGTTGAGCCGCTATCGGGCCCTTAGATGAAGATTGCGTCGGCGGGCGGCCGGGATTCATATGGGCGCAGTCTTGCGCAACCATCGCCGCCGGGAGGGTGCCTGTGACGGGGCCAGCCATGTTCGCCAACGGGGTGCCGCAGCTCGCTGCCTTGCTCGCGGCCTGCGCCGAAGGACGTGCGCGCGAGATCCGCGACGAGGCGGAGCGCCATCTGGCCCGCAATCCCGACGATCCGCGCGCCGGATTTCTGCTGCGCTTGATCACCGCCGCCGCGCCGGAGTATGGCGCCGCCCTCAAAGCCATCGAGGAGGATTGCAGCGCCCGCCAGACCCAGGCTCTGGCCTCGCTGACACGTGGGCTGGAGGACGCCAAGTCCGAGCTGGGGAAAGCCGTCGCCGCAGAGTCGCAAAGCCGCGCCGAGCTCGAGAAGGCCCGGGCAGAGGCGCTGCGCGCGCAGGCCGAAGGAGAGAGAGCGCGGGCCCAAGCAGAGAGTGCGCAGGCCGAGGCAGCGAGCGCGCGGGCCGAAGCGGAGAGTGCGCGGGCCGAAGCGGAGAGTGCGCGGGCCGAAGCG
>DATBBO010000669.1:0-18373 GCA_036270995.1 Dongiaceae bacterium
ATGGATCAGGATCACCAGCGGCCGCGGACCCCGCCCCCCTTCCCGCTCGCGATGAGGGCGGTGGAGGCTCGCCACCAGGCGGTCGCCATCGGCCATGGGAAACTCGAGGCGCTCCGCGGGATAATCCGCGAGAGAGGGCTCCTTCTTCAGAATGTAGTTCCGCAGGGTCTGGAGATCGCGACCCCACCAGGGCATGCGGCTGCGAAAGCGTGGGAAGTTCAGGGGCGCGCCAGCCATCCGCGCACGGGCTCGATCTGCTCTGGCATCATCAGTGGCGGCCAATGGCCGATGCCAGGAAACTCAACGACCTCCGCCTTCGCCGCCATGGCGCGCGCGGTCTCCGCCAGAAGCAGGTCGGACTCCGCTCCCCGCAGCAGCAGGACCGGGCAGGCGACGGCATTCCACAGGGCTGTCAGGTCGACATCCACCGCGGGCTTGGCAAAGCCCTGGGCGATGGCCGGGTCATAGGCGAGGCCCAGACGCCCGTCGGCGAGGCGGCGATGGCCGAAGCGGGCGAAATGACGCCAGGCCTCGTCGTCCACGACCCCGATGAAAGTGTTGATCTGGCGCAGGTAGGCCTCGAGCTCGGAGAGATCGGCAAAGCTCGGATCCTTGCCGACATAGCCCGCCAGCCGTTCCAGCGCCTGGCGTGGAATGAACGGGCCGATGTCGTTCAAGACCAGCCGGCGGATGGGCGTGCCGGGTTGGGCGGCGAGCGTCATGCCGATGAGCCCGCCCATGGAGGTGCCGACCCAATCCACCGTCTCGGCACCGAGATGGGCGATCAGAGCCGTCAGATCGGCGCAATATTGCGGCATGCCATAGCCTGCCGGATCCTTGAGCCAGTCGCTCGCTCCGCGTCCGACCACATCCGGGCAGACGACATAGCGCTCGGGCGCCAGTACCGCCGCGAGACGGTCGAAGTCACGGCCATTGCGGGTCAGACCATGAACGCAGAGAACCGGCGGGCGCCTGTTCGGCCGACCCCACGCCACATAGCGCATGCGATGGAAGCCGGAGCGCGAGAGGCCGCGGATCTGGCCCGCGCGCATGGACAGGCGATCGCCGCTCATGTTACGGGAGCCTCCGCCATGAATAGAACCTCGAGCCATCGCCTGGGCGTGGTGCTGGTCGCATCGGCCGCCTTGTGGTGGAGCACCGGCGGCCTCTTCCTCCGTGCGGTCCATACGGACCCCTGGACGACGATATTCTGGCGCTCCGCCTTTGCTTTCTCGACCATGTTCCTCTTCATTGCGATTCGCAAGCGCAAGGAGACCCTGGCCCATTTCCGGGCGGTGGGATGGCCCGGCGTTGTCCTGGGCCTCTGCTTCTGCGGCGCCTCGAGCAGCTACGTCCCCGCCGTTCTTCTGACATCCGTCGCCAATGCCCTCATCCTCCAGAGCCTGTCGCCCTTCGTGGCGGCAATTCTTGGATTCCTGCTCATGGGGGAACGCATCGCGCTTCGGACCTGGATCGCCATGCTGGTCTCGGCCTTCGGCGTCTACGTCATGGTTGCCAATGCCGTCGGCGGCGGCTCCTTCCTGGGCAATCTCCTGGGTTTCGCCATCGCCGTGTTCTACGGCGGCGCCGTGGTCGTGACCCGCTACAATCACGGCGTCCAGATGCTGCCGGCCTCCTGCCTCGCCACCATCTTCTCCATGATTCTGAGCCTCTCGGTGCTGACGCTCTCGGGGCGCAGCCCGCTCGCAATCTCCGGCTATGATCTTCTCGCCCTGGCCGGCTTCGGCGCCCTCCAGCTCGCCGGCGGAATGCTGCTCTTCACCTATGGCGTGCGCCTCATTCCGGCGGCGGAGTCCGCGCTGCTCTCCTTCATCGAGACCATCGCCGCGCCGATCTGGGTCTTTGTCTTCTTCGATGAGAACCCCGGGCTGCGGGCGCTCCTGGGCGGCGCCATCGTGCTAGTGACCGTGATCGTCTATACGAGCGTGAACATCAGGCGCCGGGCTCAGCTCGCTGCCATCGGCTGATCGTTGGTGACGACCAGGGTTTCCGGGTGGAAGCCGTTGAAATGGGTCGCCGTCGCATTGGAGTAGGCGCCCATCCGGTCGATCTCGATCCAGTCCCCGTCCTCGATATCCGCGGGAAGGTTGAAGGTTACCGGCAGCACGTCGAGAGAATCGCAGGTTGGGCCGTTGAGGATGAAGGGTTCGAGAGGCGCGCTCGATTCGCCGCTGAGCCGCACCAACCGCGACGGCAGCTTGACCTTTGAGGCCACCATCTCGTCGAAGGAACCATAGATCCCATCATTGATATAGAGCTGGTTGCCCTTGCGCAGCTGGACCTGAACGACATTGGAAACCGCGTGGGCGACCAGCCCCCGGCCCGGCTCGCACATGAGGACGCAGTCCCGGCGAAGTTTCAGCGACTTCACCCCGTTCTCGATCGCGGCCATGAAATCCTCCAGCGGGGGAACGTGGGCGCCGACGTAATGCGCCGGGAAGCCGCCGCCCACATCGAGGATCTGGAGCGGCGTGCGGGCCGCCTCCATGGTCTCGCCGACGAGCGTAAGCGCATCGCGATAGGCGCTGGGCAGGAGGCACTGGGAGCCGACATGGAAGGCGATGCCGACCTGGCACCCATTGGCGCTTGCAGCCCGCAGGAGCTGGGCGGCGTCGGCGGGCTTGGCCCCGAACTTCGCCGAGAGATGGAAGAAGGTGCCCTCGACCGGCGGGGTCTCCAGCCGGACGACGATGCAGACCCCCTCCCCCCCGCCGGTTTCGTCCACGACCTTCGCCAGCTCCTTCTCATGGTCCACGACGAAGTGATCGACGTTGTAGATCTCGGCAGCGGCATGGATGACCGCCCGCGACTTGACCGGGTGCATGAAATAGACGCCGGCATCGTGGAAGCGCTCGCGGATCAGGGCGATCTCTGGCAGCGACGCCGTGTCAAAATGGCGGATGCCGGCGTCGTAGAGGGCGCTGAGCACGCTGGGATGGGGGTTGCACTTGACCGCATAGAGCACGCGGCCCGGGAAGAGCTCGAGGAAGCGATGGGCCGTCTGGCGAATCACGTGTGGGCGCAGGCAATAGACGGGATAGCTCGGCCTCAGGGCCTCCACCATGCTGCGCACGTCGTCGAATTGTCGGTCCACGGGCGTCTCCCCACTCTTGCGGGCGGCTTCTAGCGTAACGATCGCGTGCTGTCGACCTTGCAAGCATGGCGCCGGGAGGGCAATTTCCGCTATCCTATCGGCGGGAATCGAGGATCCCCAGGTGATCATTCGGCGATTTTTGGCAGTTCTGCTGCTGACGGCCTTCGCGACCCTGCTGCCAGGCCGGTTTGCGGGTGCCGAGACCCTATCGGCCAGCGATCAGGCGATCTATCGGACGGCCTTCAAGCTGATCGAAAAGGGCAAGTGGGACGATGCCCGCGCTCTCGCGCTCACCGCCAGGAATCCCTTGCCCGCCAAGGTGATCCAATGGCTGGACCTGATTCGGCCGGGGACGGGGCGTTCCTTCGACGAGATCAGCGCCTTCATGCAGGCCAATCCCGCCTGGCCCTACCAGATCACGCTGCAATCCATGGCCGAGCGGAACATGCCGGACAATATGAGTCCCCGGGAAGTTCAGGCCTGGTTCACCAACCGCACGCCCCAGACGGCCTACGGCGCCGCCGCCCTGGCGCGGGCCCTGATCCAGCAGGGGCGGGGGGCGAACGCCGCCGACATCCTGCGCACCGCCTGGCGCGAGGAGAACTTCGACCGCGATCAGGACGAGGAAGCCTTCTACGCCGAGTTCAGCAGCTATCTCCGGCCGGCGGACAATCTGGCGCGCCTCGACCGCGTCCTCTGGAATCATGACGAGACTTCCGCCCGCCAGGTCATGCCCCTGGTCGATGACGGTCACCGGGCACTTGCCGAGGCGCGCATAGCGCTCTGGCAGAACGACCACAGCGCCCCGGCGCTGGTCGACCAGGTGCCAACGGCGCTGCAGCGCGATGCCGGGCTCGTCTACGAACTCGCCCGCAGCCGCCGCAAGCTGCAGGACTATCAGGGGGCGGCCGCCATCCTCAACCCGCCGCCCGTCAATATCGGCCGGCCCGATCTCCTCTGGCCCGAGCTTGCCGATGCGGCGAGGCGCTCCGTGCAGCGTGGCGATATGACCGCCGGCTATAGCATCGCCAACGGCTTCGGCGCGACCGAAGGGGCAACCTTTGCCGAGGGCGAATGGCTCTCGGGCTGGATCGCGCTCAGGGCGCTCGCCGACTACAAGATCGCCTATGAGCATTTCACGACCCTCTATGCCGGGGTCGGAACCACCATCAGCAAGGCCCGGGGCGCCTATTGGGCCGGACGCGCCGCCGAAGAGATGGGCGACATGGCGACCGCCCAGAACTGGTATCGGGCCGCGGCCACCAACAACAGCGCCTATTACGGCCAGCTTGCGGCTGCGCGCCTGGGCAGCAGCGATGCCCTGGTCTTCGCCCCCATGCCGCAACCGACCGCCGCCGAGATCGCGGCCTTCAACAAGCGCGAGCTGGTCAGGGTCGTCCGCCTTCTCGGCCAGCTGGACCAGGACGACCGGACCCGGGCCTTCCTGAAGTCCATGGCCGACACCAGCACCAACCCCGCGAGCTTGCGCATGATCGCCGATCTGGGCTGGGAGCTGCATCGCGACGATCTCGCGGTCATGGTGGCCAAGATCGCCCGGGACAAGGGTGTCGACCTGATCGAGTACCTCTATCCGCTGCGCAGCGTGCCTCAGGGCCCAGGGCCGGAGCCCGCGCTGACGCTCGCCATCATCCGCCAGGAGAGTGCCTTCGAGGTGGATGCCGTCAGCCCCGCTGGCGCACTCGGCTTGATGCAGCTCATGCCCGCCACGGCCAAGCATGTCGCCAAGGGCATGAGTCTGCGCTACCGCAAGGAGGACCTGACCCGCAGCCCCGACTACAACATGCTCCTCGGCCGCGCTTATCTGCAGGAGCTTCTGGACAACTTCAGCGGGTCCTATGTCCTGGCCATCGCGGCCTACAATGCCGGTCCCGACCGCGTGAACAGCTGGATGAGCCTCTATGGCGATCCGCGCGACCGGGGCGTAGACGTGGTGGATTGGATTGAGACCATCCCCATCTATGAGACTCGCAACTATGTCCAGCGCGTGCTCGAAAACCTTCAGGTCTATCGCCACCGCCTGGGCGTGGTGCAGGTGGCCCAATCGCTGCAGCAGGATCTGATCCGGCGGAGCAGTCCCTGAACAGCCCGCCCATGAACGATCTTGGACATGTCTTGGCGGCGGTCCAGGGCCCGGCTGCCGCGTCGCCCTTGGAAAGCCCGGGGTTTCGCGCCTGCCGCTACCGCAGCCAGGACGGGCTGGATCTCTATTATCGAGAATATGGCGACCCCGCCAGCGAGCGGATTCCCGTGCTCTGCCTCCCAGGATTGACCCGTAACTCCAAGGATTTCCACGATATCGCTCTTCACCTCGCGCCTGCCCGCCGGGTGCTGACGGTCGATTATCGGGGGCGCGGGATGTCGGCCCGCGATCCCGACTGGAACAACTACCGGCCGGAAACCTATATCGGCGATATCCTGGATCTGCTGGTGGTGGCCGATGCGCCGAGGGTCGTGGTCATCGGCACCTCCATGGGAGGTCTCCTGGGCCTTGGGCTTGCAATCTTCCGCCCCGGCTGCCTCGCCGGCGCAGTCCTCAACGATATCGGCCCGGATGTGAATCCCGTCGGCTATCAGCGGATCCTCGACTACATATCGGTGGACCGGCCGCAGCCGGATTGGCCCGCGGCGATCGCCTATACGCGCGAAATCTTCCCCACTGTCTCGATGGAGACGGAGGCCCAGTGGCGCAACCTCGCCGAAAGCACCTTTCGGCTTGGCGATGACGGCTTGCTGCACTACGACTGGGATGTGGCACTGACCCGGGCCCTGACCGCCAGCCAGGCGCGCTTTCCCGATCTCTGGGCCGTATTCCGGTCCCTCGGGAACCGCCCGGCGCTCGCAATCCGCGGCGCGCTATCGGATGTGCTGACCGAGGCGACCTTCGAGCGCATGGCCGAGGTGAATCCGCGTCTTCTGCGTGCCACGGTACCGAATGTCGGCCATGTCCCTGCCCTCGATGAGAAGGAAGCGATCCTTGCCCTCGATGATTTCTTCGCTCGAATCTGACGCACTTCCCACGGTGACCGATGTCGAGGCCGCGGCGCGGCGCATTGCCGGCATGGCGGTGGAGACCCCGCTCTTGGAATCGCCGGCTCTCAACGGACGCGTGGGGGGCCGCGTTTTCCTCAAACCCGAATCCCTGCAGCGTACCGGCTCCTTCGAGTTCAGGGGCGCCGTTAACAAGCTGAAGCGTCTCGGTGAGCAGGGCGGCGCCCGGGGCGGCGTCGTCGCGTTCTCCTCTGGCAATCACGCCCAGGGCGTGGCCGCGGCGGCCCAGCTGCTGGGTGTCAAGGCAGCGATCGTGATGCCCTCGGACGCACCGGCGATCAAGCTCGCCAATACCCGAAGCTATGGCGCCGAGGTCGTGCTCTACGACCGGGCTCGGGAGGATCGCGAAGCGATCGCCCAGGCGCTGGCCGAGAAGAGGGGGGCGGCCATCGTCCGGCCCTTCGACGATCCCGACATCATCGCTGGCCAGGGAACCGTTGGCCTCGAGATCCGGCAGCAGGCGAAGGTCCGCGGCCTCGACCTCGATGGCGCACTCATACCTGCGGGCGGCGGCGGACTCATCTCGGGCTCGACCCTGGCGCTGAAGGCAGGCTGGCCGGCCCTTCCCGTCTATGCCTGCGAGCCGGCCGGCTATGACGATACCGGCCGGTCGCTTGCGGTCCACCGTCGTCTGCCGGCCGATACCTCAGCCGCCTCGCTTTGCGATGGGCTGCTTTCGCCCATGCCGGGCAAGCTCACCTTCGCCCTCAATGACCGCCTGCTTGCCGGCGGCTTCGCCGTGACGGATGACGAAGTGCTGAGCGCCATGGCCTTCGCCTTCCGGGTGCTGAAGCTGGTGATCGAGCCGAGCGGGGCGGTCTGCCTCGCTGCCCTGCTGACGGGGAAGTTCGACGGGCGCGGTCGCAACACCGCACTCGTCATCTCCGGCGGCAATGTCGACCCGGCCGTCTTCGCCCGCGCCCTCGAGCGCGAAGGCTAGCTCAGTCCGTCGGCGGCAGTTCGCGGATCTCAACTGTGCCGCCGGCTTCGAAGACCGGATTGCCGACCAGCAGGGATTTCGCCTCATCGAGGCTATCGGCGTTCACCCGGATGAAGCCGGCAAGATGCGCCGTCACCGGAGCGGGCGTGCCGCTTTTGCGCAGGCACACACCTCCGCCTATGGCGCTGCCCCCCTGAAAAAATCCGCCCTGCTGCAGTCGCCGGAGGTAAGGGGCCCAGGCGCTGTCGTCAGCGTCACTCTCGTCATGCATCAGAAAGATGTAGTCGGGCATGTCGGCCGCTCCCGCTGCGCATCACTGGTGACCCCAGGCGCATGTCTGCTTCCGCTCCGAACGCGGAAGAAGAGGAGAGGTTCCGCCTAGCTGCCCGCCGTAGTCGTGCTTGCCGGCGCCGGGCTGGCACGGAAAGAGCCGCTGCCGCCGGCGGCGTCGCTATGGCGGACATGGCCCTCCAGGAATGCACCCGGCTCGAGCGACAGGATCTGATGGACGATATCGCCCATCACCTTGGCCGTGCGTTCCAGATTGACGGTCCCTGCCTTGATCTGGCCCGTCACCTGGCCGCAGACCCTGACCGTATCGGCCTGGATGTTTCCGGTCACCGCCGCTCCCTCGCCTACGGTCAGCGACCGGCTCTGGATGTCACCCTCCACGATGCCGTCGATCTGCAGATCCCCGGCGCTCGTCAGGTTGCCGTGGATTTTCAGATCGCCGCTGATGATGGAGGGCGCCGTGCTGCGAGGTGCCGCCCTCGGCGCCTCGTTTGCCACGGCGCTCGCCCCGGTGATGGTCGTCGTTGGAACATCGGATTTCGCTTTGCTGCTAGCCTTTGAAAACATAGCGCCCCGCTTTCAGGAAGTTCATGGGATCCAAAGGTCGTCCGTCGATCCGCACCTCGTAGTGGACATGGGCGCCGCTGGCGCGCCCCGAGCTCCCCAGAAGCCCGATCTGGTCGCGATAGTCGACCGTCTCGCCGACCTTCACATCGATCCGGGCAAGATGACCATAGCGGGTATGGATGCCCAAGCCATGGTCGATTTCAACCATGCGACCATAGCTGCCCTTCCAGCCGGCAAACACCACGACGCCGGGTGAGGTCGCCAGCACCGGCGAGAGCCGCGCATTGGCGAGATCGATCCCCTCATGCATGGCAAGCCGGCCATTGAAGGGATCCCGGCGGATGCCGAAGGTGCTGTTGAGCTGATAGCGGTCCACCGGCGCTGCGAGCGGGAGCGTGCGCAGCACGAGCTGGAGCGCTTCCAGCCGGCCCACCTCGCCGTCCAGGGAGGCGACGCTGGCCAGTGCGAGCTTGCTTCCGGCCGTTGCCGAGCCCTTCACCGGCACGAAAGGACCGCCCTGCCCGCCCGCAAGCTCGCGCCGGGCCCGGGAGAGGAGGAGGTCGACATCGACCCCGGTCATGGCGACGGTCTTCGCCACCTCGCCGATGCCCGCATGTGCCCGGGTCGCCAGGCGGTCGACGATGGTCTGCTGCGTTGTCTGAATGCTTCCGAGTTCGTCCTCCAGGGCCGCAATCCGGTCGGACAGATCCTGACGCGCGGTTTCCAGGGCAGCCTGCTCGCCCATGGCTCTTGCGAGGAGGGATCTCGCATCGGCGGTCTGCAGGAGCAATCGGGTGTTGTCGCCCCGGGTCTCGTCGAGCTGCCCCAGAAGCTGAACGATCATCTTCCCCGCCGCCTCGCGATCCAAGGCCCCCATGCTCTCGCGCTGCCGCGCGCTCGCCAGATCCTGCTCCAGTGCCGTGATCTGCTCCCTCAGCGCCTGGCGATCCGCCAGGCCTGCATCGATCCGGCTCGCCAGCTGCCGCTGATCGTCCCCTGCGGTAGCGAGCGCATCCTTGAGCCGGGCGATCTCTCTGTCTGCGAGCTCCCGCGCCGCCGCACCCCCGGCTTCGCGCTGCCGGGCATCGGCCAGGCCTTGCTCGAGCGCGGCGATCTGTGCCGTCAGTGCCTGGCGGTCCGCCAGGTCGGTGTCGATCCGGCTCGCCAGCTGCCGCTGCTCGCCCTCGGCCATGGCGAGCGCTTCCTTCAGCCGGGCGATCTCTCTGCCTGAGAGCTCGCGCGCCGCGGCACCCTCGGCTTCGCGCTGCCGCGCATCGGCCAGGCCTTGCTCGAGCGCCACGATCTGGGCCATCAGCGCCTCGCGGCTCGCCTGGCCGGCGCGGAGATCGCTCGTCAACCGCCGGAGCTCTCCTTCCGCCCGACTGCGAGCCGCGGCAGTGGCCATCATCTGCTGCTGGACGTCCGAGAGACTCCCCTGCAGTGCCAGAACCTGCACGGCCAGAGCCTGCCGGCGATCCTCGGCGAGCAGCAGATCGCGCCGCATCGCAGCCAGCTCGGCGGCGAAGTGAAGGCGCGAATTGTCGAGCTCGACGGCCATCGATTGCCGGGCTTGGCTGAGGGCCCTGTTCTCTGCCCTTGCCGCGTCGAGCTGGCCCTGAAGCCCGGCAGCCGTCCGGGTCAGCTCGCCGTCATGGCGCGTGAGAGCCTGCAGATCGAGGGCGAGGCGCCCGAGCTCGCGGGAGAGAGCGGCACCGGGTGCGCGCTCCGGGCCGGCTTCGGAGGGCGCGGCCATTGGCAGCGAACCATCGAGGCCTTCCCTCATCTGCCGCGCATAGGCCAGAAGCTGGCCGTAGCTTCGCTCCGCCTGGGCCAACAGCCTGCCATAGGCGAAATGTGCAGCCTCGAGCTCGCTGCGTTCGGTCGCGAGCTGGCGGCTGTTGATGATCATGCTGGTGGTGGCGAAGCCGCCCCAAAGGATGAATCCCAGAAGAAAGACGAAGGTGATCTTCTGCTGCCGCGCGGAGATGGCGAGATAGCTGACCCGGCCATCGCTGCGCAGGATCAGCTCGCGCGGCCGGAACCATCGGTCGACCCTGCGCCGCAGGGCTCGCAGCAGCCGCAAGGCCGCTCCCTTCCCCGCTCCTTGCGGTCGAAACGACGACGCGCTCATGTCTCGGAGGTCCCCTCCGCCGCGAAATCACAACGCAACCACTATGGGGACCGGCATCCGCCGAACCCTTGGCCTTCCCAACCCCTGGTCGCGCGGCGATGACGACGCGCGTCGACTTGCGAATTACTTCCGCTGCCCGCTCCCTGTCGCGACAACGGATGTCACTGCCCGCGCCTGTTGCGGCGTCTCGTGGCAGCGCAAAAGGCTAGCGGCGGCCCCCAGGCCACGCAAGCCGAATCTTATATCGAAAATTCAGTCGCTTGCCGCCGCCTCTGCGAAAGTGAAATTGTGCTCGACGTAATCGACGACGGCACGCACGCTGTCCTCGATGGGCAGAGCCGAGGTGTCGACGACGAGCTCGGCCGCCTCAGGCTCCTCATAGGGTGCGGAGATTCCGGTGAACTCCAGGATCTCGCCGCGCCGCGCCTTCTTGTAGAGACCCTTGGGGTCGCGGCCTTCGCAGGTCGAGATATCCGCCTTCACATAGATTTCGTGGAAGGCATCCTTTGCCGCGCTCCGGGCGCGCTGGCGATCCGCGCGATAGGGCGAAATGAAGGCGGCGATGGCGATCATGCCGGCATCGGCGAAAAGGGCCGCCACCTCGCCGATGCGCCGGATGTTCTCGGCCCGGTCCTTGGGCGAGAAGGTGAGGTCCGCGTTGAGGCCATAGCGGACGTTGTCGCCGTCCAGCACATAGACCATATAGCCCTTCTGGAAGAGGCGGCGCTCCACCTCCATGGCGATGGTCGACTTTCCGGCACCCGAGAGGCCCGTGAACCACAGCACGCCGCCGCGATGTCCGTTGCGCAGCTGCCGCGCCGAGACCGTCACCCCATGCGCGACGCGCAGCAGGTTGCTCGCGCGCACGGTGATGCTCTCCCGCTGGTCAGGATAGCCCTTCATGTCGATGAGGCCGCCGGCGAGGATGTTGTGCCCGTCGGTCAGGACGAAGCGGCCGGTGCGCTGAATCGCGCCGGCCTCGTCGAGGGCGAGCATCGCGCGGGTGCGCAGGATGACGTCGGCGACGCTGTGACGCGCCACCTCGCTTGCCTCGCGCACGCTGAGATCGTCGGCATCGAAGATGCGCTCGACCCGCTGGGCCGTGACCGCAACCTCCCGGGTGCCGAGCTTCAGGCGGTACTCGGCGCCCTGGCGCAGCGGCTCATGCCCCAGCCAGATGAGCCGGCCGCGAAAGACATTGGTCAGGATCGGCAGATTGTCGGCCCGGCTCGCCACCTCGCCGCGCTCGATGAAGATCTGATCGTCGAGCGTGATGCCGACGGATTCCCCCGCCAGGGCTTGGAGGGCCGGCGCCGGTCGGCTCCAGCCTTCGATCGACTTCACGACGACGCTTTTGTTGCTCGGCGAGAAGACGATGCGGTCGCCGACCGCGAGATGACCGCTCTCGATCCGCCCGACGATGATGCGCCGCTCGTCGAACTTGTAGACGTCCTGCACCGGCAGGCGCAACGGCAGGTCGACCGGCCGGCGCGCGGGCCGGAAGGTCTCCAGCGCCTCGATCAGGGTCGGTCCCTCGTACCAGGGCATGGAGGCCGCGCGATGGACCAGGTTCTCGCCCTCGCGCGCCGAGACCGGAACGACGTAGTCCGCCTGGGCGCCGAAACCGGCGAGATATTGGGCGTAGGTGCGGCGGATCTCCTCGAAATGGCTCGCCGAATAGCCGACGAGATCCATCTTGTTGACCACCACCGCCACCTGGCGGATGCCGAGCAGATTGAGCAGGAAGCCATGCAGGCGCGATTGCTGCTGAATGCCGTGGCTGGCATCGATCATCAGCAAGGCGGCATCGGCGCTGGCCGCCCCCGTGATCATGTTCTTGATGAACTCGCGATGGCCGGGGGCATCGATGACGACGTAGTCACGGGTCTTGCTGCGCAGCCAGATCTGGGCGGTATCGATGGTGATGCCCTGGTCGCGCTCGGACTGAAAGGCATCCATGAGGAAGGCCCATTCGAACGGCATGCCGCGGCGTTCGCACATGGCCTTAATGGCCTCGAACTTGCCGTCGGGCAGCGAGCCCATCTCGTAGATCAGCCGGCCGACCAGCGTCGACTTGCCATGGTCGACATGGCCAACGATGACGACGCGCAGCGGCTCGAGCCCGATGCCCGGGCTGGCGGGTGCACTGTTCATTACATGTAACCTGCGGCGCGCAGACGCTCGAACGCGTCCTCGGTCTCTCGATCCATGGCGCGGCCGGCCCGCTCCGGCGCCGTGGTCGCGTCGAGCTCGGCGATGATCTCGTCGAGGGTGGCGGCATTACTGTCCATGGGGAAGGTGATGTCGGAATCCCCGAGGGAGCGGTAGCGCTTGCCATTCTTGGCGAAATAGAGAGCGACGAGGGGAATGCTCTCGCGCCGGATGTAGCGCCAGATGTCGCGCTCGGTCCAATGCAGCAATGGATGGACCCGCAGATGCGTCCCGGCCGGCAGGTCGGTATTGAAATAGTCCCAGAACTCCGGCGGCTGGTGGCGGAAGTCCCATTGGCCGCTGTCGCCCCGGGGGCTGAACACACGCTCCTTGGCCCGGACGCTCTCCTCGTCACGCCGGATCCCGGCGATGATGCCCCTGAAGCCGTGCTTGGCGATGGCAGCCCGGAGGCCGAGGGTCTTGCGCTCCGCGGAGCGGGCGGCTGGCGGCAGAGTCGGGTCGGTCTGCTCGATGGGCGGGCACTCCTCCCGGATCAGGTTCAGCTTCCATTCGACCGAATAGCGGTCGCGGAAGGCATACATCTCCGGGAATTTCTTGCCGGTATCGATATGCATCACCGGGAAGGGCACATGGCCGAAGAAGGCCTTGCGGGCCAGCCAGACCATGACATTGCTGTCCTTGCCCAGGGACCACAGCATGGCCAGGCGGTCGATGCGGTTGAACGCTTCACGCAGAATGTAGACGCTCTGGGACTCGAGCTGGTCGAGATGGGTCATCACGGGAGTGCGGGCTTCCGGCCGGGAATTCAGGGAACTATGGGGGGCGTTTACAGCCTAGCTGGCGGAAAATCAATGGGTTGGGCTGCGGCAGTTTGGCGGGATGGCAAGGCCTCAGCCCGGATTCGGCTGCCATTCGAAGACGGCGATGACGCAGCCGGTCTCGGTCCAGGAGTGATGGACGCTGCCGGGACGGTAGCTGACGAAATCGCCCTCGCGCAGGACGCGGCCATCGCTGTCAGTGAGCTCGCCCTCCAGAATGAGGAAATCCTCATAGCCGGGATGGCGGTGAGGCAGGGTGCGCGCGCCCGGCGCCAGGCGCATCACATAGCTGCCCTGCTGGCGCGCGCGGTCATAGCTGATCGCCTGCCAGGTGATCTCGGGCTGGAGGGGCCCATCGAGGTCATAGGGCTCGTAGCCGGCCGCCGCCACGGCCAGCACGTGGCGTTCCTCCCCTTCCCGGCTCATTGCCGCCTCCTTTCCTCTGGAACCTGGGCGCGGGAACCGTAACATGGAGAGGGATTCGGCGCCTCTCCATTGACCGGAGTCGGTGGAACGGCTTTTGTCCCACTCCGCCACCTGCCCGGTGCCTTCAATGAAGCCCGCCCTCGCGATCCTCGCCCTGCCGATCATGCTGGCCGTGACCAGCGCGCTGGCCCAAACCACTGATCAGGCCAGCTCGAGCATCGATGTGCAGCAGGCCGGGGAGGCCGCCACCGCCCATATCGTCAATCGCGATTTCGTCTTCGATTCGCGCCTGATGAAATGGGGCGCCGAGCGGCCCACCCGGCTGGTGCTGGAGATCACGACCGATACCACCCAGCGCGACGACGCCGAGGGTTTCGCCGCGGCGACCGTCGCCGCCACCGCCTGGGAGCTCGGCGGGGCAACGCGCCGTCAGCTCTGGAGCCTCAGCGAGCCGGGCAATGCCGGGGAGGTCTCCCACAATCAGCCGGTCTTCCTCGTCCGTCAGTCCGGCTGCTGCGGCGCCCGCGACAGCTTTTCGGTCTTCAACCTCTATAGCGGCCGGCGGCTGTTCACCGCGACCGGCGACAACCGGTCGGATTCGGGCGCTCCCGAGCCTTGGGCGGTGCTGGAAGTACCGAATAGCGGCGGGATCGAGCGCCTGATCGCCTTTCATGCCGCCTATTCGGCTGCCGACCAGGCGGCCTTCGGCGACCGCCAGGACATCGTCGGCCTGCTCACCTATGCCGCGCCCGACAAGCCCCTGGCGCGATATCGCTTGGTCGCGACCGGAGGCTCGGTCGAGAGCTTCATGGGTGGTTCGACGGTGACCCTGCAACAGGACGGCAAGAGCGAGAAGACGACCTATCTGATCCTTTGGCCGGCCGACGGCAAAAAGGACCCGAAGGTGATCGGCGGCTTCGCGATCCACCTGCCCCTGACCGAGGACGCCACCGTCGTCATTCCCGTGGCCGGCGACAAGCTTGACATCGCCGCCGCCAAGCTGGCTGCGGGACTTCGGATCGAGGCCGACCCATTGCCATGAAGCGCGAGACCGTGTGGTCCAGGCTGAGCCGGCTGCTCCTCTGGCTCGTTGCTTTCCTCCTGCTGATCGTCGCGGGCGTGGCCATGCTCCTCGGGCAGACGCTGCCGCGCCAGGCGGGAAGGATCCAGCTGTCCGGGCTCCAGGCACCGGCGGAGATCGGCCGGGATGCCATGGGGGTGGTGACCATCCGGGCCCGCAGCGAAGCCGATGCCGCCTTCGCACTCGGCTATGCCCATGCCCAGGACCGCCTGTTCCAGATGGACATGACACGCCGGCTCGGCGCCGGGCGGCTCTCCGAGGTGATCGGGCCCGCGACGCTTCGCACCGACGAGTTCTATCGCCGGCTCGGGCTCTATCGCGTGGCTGAGGCCAACTACCAGAACCTTCCACCGGACGCGCAAGCTCTCTTTCAGGCCTATGCCAACGGCGTGAACGCCTATCTCACCCGGCGCGGCAGCCTGCTTGCGCCCGAGTTCCTGCTGCTGGGCTATCGGCCCGAGCCCTGGCGTCCTGCCGACAGCCTCGTCTGGGGCCGCCTGATGGCCTGGCAGCTCTCCGAAAATTGGGAGGACGAGGAGCTGCGCCAGACCATGGCAACCCACCTGACGCCCCAGGAGCTGGAATGGATCTGGCCCGTCGCCCAGCGCCTCACACGGCGCGAGGATCTTCCCTGGATTCCTGCCCGCGGCGCCTCCAACAACTGGGTCATCGCCGGCAAGCACACGACGACGGGGAAGCCGCTTCTCGCCAATGACCCGCATCTGGGGCTCGAGCTTCCCGGCACCTGGTACCTCGCACGGCTGGAGATCGCGGGCCATGTCCTCGCCGGGGCGACCGCGCCGGGCGTGCCCGCGGTCATCATCGGGCGAAACGACCATGTCGCCTGGGGTTTCACCACGGCCTATGCGGACGCACAGGATCTCTTTGCCGAGACACTTCTCGACAACGGCCAGTACGTCACGCCGGAAGGCCCACGGCCCTTGATCCGCCGCAAGGAAGTGATCCGGGTACGTGGCGCCAAGCCTGTCGTCATCGAAGTCGCGGCGACACGTCACGGGCCCCTGATCGAGACGGATGACGCCCATCATCGGGGCTATGCCTTGTCCTGGACGGGATTCAGGTCCGACGACCAGACCGGTGCCGCCCTTCTGGCCATGAACCGGGCCAAGACAGCCTCGGAATTCCACGCCGCGCTGCAGGGCTTCGAATCCCCGGTGCAAAACGCCGTCTTTGCCGATGATGCGGGGAATATCGGCTACATCATGGCCGGCCGGATTCCGATCCGGGCCAAGCTCAAGGACCAGAGCCAATCCCCCGTGCCGGGAGATCGGCGCGACTATGACTGGGTCGGCGTCATCCCCTTCGATCACTTGCCCGAGGAAAGAAACCCGTCCTCTGGCTATCTCGCCACGGCCAACAACCGGACCATGGCGCCGGACTATCCCTATTTCATCGGCGGCAAGTTCGACTACGACTACCGCATCCAGCGAATTCGCCAGATGATCGCGGCCACGCCGCATCACAGCATGGACAGCATGGCGGCGATGCAGCTCGATACCCTGTCGCTGGCGGCGCAAGAGCTGCTGCCCCTCATGCTGGCGGTGCAGTCGGACCCGGATCTCGCGACCTGGGATCTGCGCATGGATCGCGACGCGCCCGAACCCCTGATTTTCACCGCCTGGCTCAGGGAGCTCGCTCATGTGCTGCTGGATTCCCGCACCGGCGACGAGTTTTCGCAGCTCTGGCGCTGGGACGCGCCACTGGTGAACGAAGCCCTGACGGGCAAGGCTGCGTCAGGTCTATGCGACGATCCGAAAACGCCGGCCATTGAGGATTGCGCCAGCGACATCCGGCTCGCCTATCAGCGCGCCATCGCCAAGCTGAGGGCAGCCTACGGACCCGACCGCGCCGCCTGGCGTTGGGGAAACGCCCATCGCGCCCATTTCCCGAACCTCCTGCTATCACAGATCCCGGTGGTGAGCGCATGGTTCGACGTCGCGCTGCCCACCGATGGTGACAATTTCACCCTGAACCGCGCGAGCCCTCGCGTGAACGACCCCACGGGGGCGCGCTTCGACGACGTCCACGGCGCGAGCCTGAGGGCGATCTTCGATCTCTCCAATCTCGATCGCTCGCGCTATGTCATCGCCGGCGGCCAATGCGGCAACCCGCTCTCCGCCCACTACGCCGATTTCACCCTGCTCTGGCGGGACGGCCAGTACGTCACTATGGTCGGGGCCGACGGCAATCGCTTGATGCTCCTCCCGGAGGTGCGGCGATGAGCGTGACCCTCGAAGATATCCGCCAGGCTGCGTCGGTCATCGCCGGCCATGTCGTGCGCACACCGGCCGTCACGGCGCCGCGCCTGGCCGAGGCGACCGGCGCCGAACAGGTCGTGCTCAAGCTCGAGAACCAGCAATACACCGGCTCCTTCAAGGATCGCGGTGCCTATAACAAGCTGGCGAGCCTGGATGACGCGGCGAAGGCCACCGGCGTCATCGCCATGTCGGCCGGCAATCACGCCCAGGGTGTCGCCTATCACGCCCAGCGCCTGGGGATCCCGGCGACGATCGTCATGCCCAAAGGGACCCCCTTCAACAAGGTCGAGCGCACGGCAGGCTTCGGCGCCCGCGTGCTGCTGGAAGGCGACAGCATCGACGCCGCCGCGGTCTTCGCCCGCGAGCGCGCCGCCGCCGAGGGCCTGACCTTCGTCCATCCCTATGACGACCCGCTGATCGTCGCCGGCCAAGGCACCATCGGGCTGGAACTCATGGCGGATCATCCGGATCTCGACACCATCGTCGTGCCCATCGGCGGGGGCGGCATCCTGTCGGGAATCGCGATCGCGGCGACGAGCCTCAAGCCCGGCATCCGCATGGTCGGCGTCGAGGCGGCGCTCTACCCTTCCATGCACCATGCCATCCGCGATCTCGCGCCGGCCAATGGCGGGCAGACGCTTGCCGACGGCATCGCCGTCAAATCGCCGGGAAGACTGACCCAGGCGATCATCGCTCGCCTCGTGGAGGATCTGCTGCTCGTGGAAGAGGATGCGATCGAGCGTGCCGTGCAGATGCTGGCCGAGCAGCAGAAGGTGGTCGCCGAGGGCGCCGGAGCGGCGGGGCTTGCCGCCATGATCGCCCATCCCGCGCGCTTTGCCGGCAGGCGGGTCGGCATCGTCATCTGCGGCGGCAATATCGATTCCCGCATGCTGGCGACGGTGCTGATGCGCGGCATGGTGCGCGATGGGCGCATGGTCACTCTCCGCATCCAGATCTCCGATACGCCGGGGGTGCTCGGCCGGCTCGCCAAGCTGGTCGGCGACAGCGGCGGCAACATCATCGAGATCCATCACCAGCGCATGTTCAACGACCTTCCGCCAAAGCGGGCCGATATCGACGCCGTCATCGAGACGCGCAATCCCGAGCACTACCGCGAGATCGTTGGCGTGCTGGAGGCTGATGGCTTTCCCACCCGCCTGCTCAGCAATCTTTCGCGCGGGGTCGATCACTAGCCGATATATTCTCCTGCCGTCATGCCCGCAAAAGCGAACATGACGGATAGAGGATGGCAGGTAGTTCCGTCGATCGCGGGAGATCAGGATGAGCGCCTATCGCAATGTGCTGGAGATGATCGGCAATACGCCTCTGGTCGAGGTGCAACGCCTCGATACCGGTCCCTGCCGTCTGTTCCTGAAGCTCGAAAACCAGAACCCCGGTGGCTCCATCAAGGACCGGATTGCTCTTTCGATGATCGAGGCGGCGGAGCGCGACGGCAGGCTGGCGCCGGGCGGCACACTGGTCGA
>DATBBO010000670.1:0-1531 GCA_036270995.1 Dongiaceae bacterium
GCTGGACCCGGGCTATCCGCGGCACCGGCTGTATGGTCCCCGTTTCGGAAGTGCCACCTGCGGCGAGTGAAGGCCGCTCTTGGCTCCACAGCGGACTTCAGCAGACCGCCAGAGGGCGTGTTTATGAGTTCACACCCTAGCTCTTGTGTTTGCTACGCTTGAAGCGCCGCGCAGGCTTCAGAGCATGGCGCAGTTTCGTGCGCCCTGCTCTAGCTGCCCGCCGCGAGCTTGCGGAACTGCTTCAGCATCTCGTCGACCTTGGCGACATAGAGGGCGGCGTCGTGGTCGCCGCAGCGGGCGCCCGGGGCCATCTTGAAGCCGCGCCGCGCATAGGCATTGGCGAGGCCGGCGCCGCAGAGATTGAGGATCGCCGCCAGCTCCTGCTTCTGCAGCGCCGTCGCCTTCACCTTGGGCAGCCCCACCAGGATCGCCGTGACATAGCGGTCGAGATTGATGGCCGTCAGCTCGATGGCGTGGCTCGGCAGGATGCGGGTATAGAACTTCGCATGCCAGCAAGCGGCGGCGGGCACGACCTTGTGCTCCCGGATGCAATAGATCTTCGCATCGGTGAAGGCGGCATCGGTCATCTGGTAGAGGCCGACGGCGCTGGAGGCCGGGGCGAAGATCTCGAAGGGCCGCCAGGTGAGCCGCCAGCGCCAATAGGTGTGGGCGACGGGATTGCCGGCACTCTCCGCCTGGGCGAGGGCCGCCAGCAGCTCCGGCGCGATCGCCGCGGTGGAATATTCCTGGAAGTAGTCGCCATAGGCGCGCCAAGTCTCTGCCGGCAGCTTGTCCAGCGCGCTGGCGAAGGGAAAGAGCAGCTCCGTCGGCTTCGCAGCCACTTGATAGACCAGATTGACCGCGGCGAAGAGCGGCACGGCCAGAGCGCCCAGCATGACGATCCGGATCGCGGGCGGCACGCGCCTGAGGCGCCCGAAGCTCCAGGCGGCGGGGAGATAGAGCGGGCGAAGCGCCTGCTGCCAGGGGCGGAGGCTCTTGCTCAGGGGCCTGAGACGTTTGCCCCAGGCCTTGAGATGGGGCCGGAGGCCCTTGGCGATCGCACCGAGACGGCCGCGCAGCCCCTTCCCCAGGGGACGCGTCCGCGTCCTGGGACCGGGCGGCGGCCTAGCGCGCGCGATTCGGCCCATGATCCGACGGCGATAACCCCGGCGGGGCGGAGCGTCAAGCCGCGAGCGCTTCATTGAGGTGAGACAAGAAAAGTTTCACCACAGAGGCACAGAGGGACACAGAGAAAGACAGCACGACCGGGTCGAGCGGCGGGGATGAACGGCGAAACTGCGGCTCACGGCTAAACTCGTGGATGGTCGGCCTTCGCCGACCATGACGAAAGGATTCACGCGAAGTCCCATAGCCACTGCACCTACTTCCCCCTCCCCCCTCGCGGGGGAGGGGTTGGGGTGGGGGGCCGATCCGCGGCAGCGGATCAACGAGGCTGGAGATGTACGTTTCGGTGTCTGCGGCCACCCCCTCCCCGGCCCTCCCCCATCACGGTGCGGGCCTGACGGCCCGC
>DATBBO010000671.1:0-2176 GCA_036270995.1 Dongiaceae bacterium
CTGCTGCGGGAGGGTGCGGCACTCCTCGGGCTTGTGCTCATCATCATCGCCGCCACCCTCTATGTCGATTGGATGCCCTTCCCCGGTTATGCCGCGCTCATGCCCTGCCTGGGTGCTGCCCTCATCATCTGGGCGGGCAAGGGGGGCGATTCCCAATATGGCCAATCATGGACGGCGCGCGCGCTCTCGCTGGCGCCCATCGTCTTCGTCGGGCGCATCTCCTATTCGCTCTATCTCTGGCACTGGCCGGTCTTCATCTTCATGAGGCTGTCAGAACGGTTTCCCGCCGACCGGGCCACGACGGCGACGAAGCTCGTGGCGATCGCGGCCATAACGGCGATCGCCACGCTCTCCTGGAAGTATATCGAGACGCCGTTCCGCAGCGGGCCCTGGCGGCCGCCGCGCCAGAAGCTGTTCGCGATGGCCGGTACGGCCGCCGCCACGCTGGCCGCGATCGCGCTCGGGACTCTCCTGCTCCAGGGCCTGCCGGGCCGCTTCTCGCCGGAGGCCCTCAAGACGGCGGCCCTGATGAGCTACGATTCCCGGAGCAACAACTATTTCCGCGCCGGCGCCTGCTTCCTCGACCGCGACGACCAGCTCTCTTTTCTCGAGGACCATGGCTGCCTGAAGCGCGACGAGTCGAAGGAGAACTATCTTCTGATCGGCGACAGCTATGCCGCCCATCTCTGGTACGGGCTCTCCACGGTCTTCGACCGGATCAATGTCATGCAGGCGACGGCCGCCGGCTGCACGCCGCTGCCCGGGCGGCGCTTCTCGCGAATCTGCAACGAGCTGCTGGACTTCCTGTTCAAGGACTATCTGCTGCACCACAAGCCGGACAAGCTGATCGTCTCGGCGGAATGGCTGGGGTCGGATTTCTGGCCCATCGTGGGCCTGCTGGATTGGGCCGCCAGCCACGACATCCCTGTGATCCTGATGGGGCCGATCATGCGCTACGACGACCGGCTGCCGCGGCTCCTCGCCTTCGGCATCGAGGATCACGACCCGAACCTGCCCGACGCGCACCGCATCAACTTCGGCAATTTCGACCAGGACCTGCGCCGGCTCGCGCAGCAGAAGGGGGCGAGCTATGTCTCGCTCTTCGACCTGCTGTGCAAGGAGGGGCATTGCACCACCTTCGCGGCCCCCGGCGTGCCCCTCCAGTTCGATGACGGGCATCTCACCCGGGAGGGCTCGGTCTACGTCGCCCAGCGCATGCGCGCGGCCAACGCCTTCGGGCTCGATCTGGCGAAGGTGAAGTAGGGATGCCTATCGCAGTCGAGCGAGGTGCGCCCGCTCCAAACCGGAAGAGAGGGACAAGATGATCGATCTCAGCGGCAAGACGGTGCTGGTGACGGGCGGCTCGCGCGGCATCGGCGAGGCGATCGTCCGGGCGGTGGCTGCCGCCGGGGCGAAGGTGCTGCTGCATTACAACAGGAACGGGGCGGCGGCCGAAGCTATCCGGCGCGAGATCGGGCGCGAGGCCTGCGAGTTGATCCAGGCCGATCTCGCCGAGGTCGACGCGGCCGCCGAGCTCTGGCGGGCGGCGACGGAAGCGGCGAAACGCATCGATGTGCTGATCAACAATGCCGGGATCACCATGAGCGTCCCGGTGGATGCGCCGCGCGAGGCTTGGCATCGCGTCTGGGCCCAGGTGATTCAGGTCAATCTCTATGCGCCGGCCGAGCTCTGCAAGCTCGCGGTCCTCCATTTCCGCGCCCATGGCGGCGGCAAGATCATCAATGTCGCGAGCCGCGCCGCCCATCGCGGCGACGCGCCGACGGAGTGGCCCTATGCCGCGTCGAAGGGCGGGCTCGTAGCCATGACGAAGACGATCGCGCGCGCCTATGCCGCCGACAATGTCCTCGCCTTCGTGATCGCGCCGGGCTTCACCGAGACCGATATGGGATTCGCCGGGCTCGACGAGGCCGGCGTCAAGCGCATCGTCTCGGAGATCCCGCTCGGCTCCATGGTGCGCCCCGAGGAGTGCGGCGCGATCGCCGCCTTCCTCTGCTCCGACGTCGTCCGGCACATGACCGGCGCCACCTTCGACATCAACGGCGCGAGCTATGTCCGCTGAGACGGCTCGTGGCCCGGAAGCATCACGCCCCGGTGAGGCTTACGTCTTGCGTTCCAGCTCCGCGCGATCCCATTTGCCCAGCACCGCCGCCCCCTC
>DATBBO010000672.1:0-26610 GCA_036270995.1 Dongiaceae bacterium
GAACGATCTGGTGCGGATGTCCTTCCTGCAGGCGCTCCTGACCGATGCAGGAGTAGAGCATGTGGTGCTGGATACCCATATGAGCATCACCGAGGGCAGCGCGAATTTCATCGCTCCGCGCCTGATGGTGGATAGCGACGACTACTCCCGGGCCAAGCGCCTGCTGGCCGATGCCGGGCTCGATGTCGGGACGTGAGGAGCAGGCCGGCTTAGGACCTGACGATACGACCGAGGATGCCATCCTGGGTGGCCAGCTCCGGCTCCGCCAGCCGTCGAAGGGCTATCGTGCGGGCATCGATCCGATCTTGCTGGCCGCTGCGGCGCCGGCTTCGGCACGCGCGCTCGATCTCGGCTGCGGCACCGGCGCCGCGGCGCTGTGCCTCGCCCGGCGCCTGCCGGAGGTCGAGGTCGCAGGGCTGGAGATCCAGCCTGGCTTGGCAGCCCTTGCCAAAGAGAATGTTCAGCTGAACGGGCTCGAAGCGCGGGTCGCGATCTATGAGGGCGACCTGCTGCAGCCCCCGATGTTTCTTTCGGGCGATTTCGATCTCGTGATGGCCAATCCGCCCTTTCACGCCGCTGGCCAGGCGACGGCACCCGCCGATCCCGGCCGCGCCCGCGGCCATGTCGAGGGTGCGGCGGATCTCGCGCGCTGGATCGGCCAGGCGCTGAAGCTCGCCGGGCCGAAGGGCCGTCTGCTGGCGATCCATCGGCCGGAGCGCCTCGGCGACCTCCTGGCCCTTCTCGAGGGGCGAGCCGGCGGGATCACCGTGTTTCCGCTCTGGCCCGGCTCTGGCCGGCCCGCGCGGCGCATCCTGCTTCTCGCCCGCAAGGGGAGTGCCGCCCCGCTGAGCCTCGCCGCGGGCCTCGTCCTGCACGAGGCCGATGGCCGCTACACCGCCGCCGCCGATGCCGTGCTCCGCGGCGCCGGACTCGATCTCGCCTAGGCTAGAGGAAGACCGGGTCTCAGCTCTGCCGCATCAGCTCCTGCAGCACCGCGGTGACGGCCGCGAGCGGAATGCGTCCGATCTCCGGTCCGCCGAAATCGCGGGCCCATAGCACCCGGCTGTGGACGGCCATGGGCTGCCAGGCCCGCGGATCGCTCGGGCCGAAGAGGGTGAGCAGGGAGGTCCCCGCCGCCCCCAGCAGATGGGCGGTGCCGGTGTCGTGGGCGACGGCCGCGCTCATGCGACGTCCCAATGCCAGAGAGAGCTCCGCATCCCTAAGGGTCTCCGTCTCGCTGCAGCCGGGATAGAGCGCCTTGGGCAAGGCCTGGCGCAGAGGCGTCAGCATCTTCTGCTCGATCGGTCCGAGGATGAAGACCGGCCTGGCGCCTTGCGCGGCGATCCAGCCGGCGAGCTCGATGTAGCGTTCGAGGGGCCAGCAGCGCTCGGGTCTCGAGGAGCCGGGGGCGAGGCCCACATAGCGAGATCCCGGTGGGAGGAGCTTCGCCGCGCTCTCCATCGCCGCTGGCTCCAGCTCGATCTCACCGGCACCGTCGACCGGTGCGCCCGTCACCCCCTCGAGTAGCTTCAGGAGCCGGATGAGCCTGTGCCGCGGACGGCTGCCCTCCGGACGCCGGCTGCAGAAGAGATATCCGGGAGTCGGCGCCTGATAGAGGTCGACCTTCAGCAGCAGCCATGTCGCCATCACCACCGCATTGTTGGTGCGGTTGTCGATGACCAGGGAATAGCGCGGCAGGCTGCGCAGCCGGCCGATCGCTTCGCCCCATGGCCGGCGAAAGCCGGCGAAGGACACCACCTTGCGCAGATCGGGACCCGCGATGCGGGCCAGGACCCCAGCATAAGGCGCGGGGCCTTCGGAGACGTACCAGTCGATCGCCTCCGCCGGATAGGCGCGCCGGAGCGCGCGAAGGAGATAGAGCTTGTAGAAGCCGTCCCCGAGACTTTCGCGCTCGGAGATCACGGCGATGCCGCCGCCGGGCCGGGGCAGGGGGCGGGGAGGAGGATTCGGCTGAGGACGCATGGCGCGCGAAACTAGCAGGACCGCTGCGCCTTTGCATCGCTTGACCCGTCCGGCCGACCTCTCCTATATGGCCGGATGATCACGATCCCGAGCTTGCCGAAGCTCATCCTTCTCATCGGCATTATCGTCGTGGTCTGGTACGTCTTCCGCTTTCTGGGGCAGGTCGAGAGGGCCCGCCAGCAGGCGGCACGGGAGGCGGCCAAGGCCGCGGCCGCCAGGGGGCATCGCCGGACAGCGGGGCGCGAGTCCCGGGGCGGTGTGGCCCAGGTGGAGGACATGGTGAAATGCCGCACCTGCGGGGCTTATGTTCCGGTCCGCAGCCCGAGCCGTTGCGGGCGCAACGATTGCCCGTTCTAGGCGCGTGCCGATAGCTTTTCCGGGGTTGCTTGACCCTTCCGGGCCCGCTGGCTAGGTTGCTGCACCGCAAAAACGCCCGGCGACCACGAGATGGCCGATCCCGAGACCTGCTTTCAACGATTGATTCTCAAGCTGCAGGACTACTGGGCCGCCAAGGGCTGCGTGGTCGTGCAGCCCTATGATCTCGAAGTCGGCGCGGGAACCTTTCATCCGGCGACGACGCTCCGGGCGCTGGGACCGGAACCCTGGCGGGCGGCCTATGTGCAGCCCTCGCGCCGGCCCAAGGACGGGCGCTATGGCGAGAACCCGAACCGCCTGCAGCACTACTACCAGTTCCAGGTGATCCTCAAACCCTCGCCGGCGGAGAGCCAGGAACTCTATCTCGCCAGCCTCGAGGCGCTGGGGATTCGCCTGCGCGACCATGACGTGCGCTTCGTCGAGGACGATTGGGAGAGCCCGACCATCGGCGCCTGGGGTCTCGGCTGGGAGGTCTGGCTCGACGGCATGGAGGTGAGCCAGTTCACCTATTTCCAGCAGGTCGGCGGGATCGAATGCGATCCGGTCTCGACCGAGCTCACCTATGGGCTGGAGCGTCTGGCGATGTTCGTCCAGGGGGTCGAGAGCGTCTACGATCTCGACTGGAACGGCCGGCCCAAGGGCGAGGGCGGCATGACCTATGGCGATGTCTATCTGCGCGCCGAGCGCGAGTTCTCCGCCTTCAACTTCGAGGCGACCGATCCTGAGATTCTATTCCGCCATTTCGAGGATGCGGAGACGACCTGCGCCAAACTGCTGGAGCGCCGGCCGGCGCTGGCACTGCCCGCCTATGACCAGTGCCTGAAGGCGAGCCATATCTTCAACCTGCTGGACGCAAGGGGCGTCATTTCGGTCACCGAGCGCCAGGCCTATATCGCCCGGGTGCGCACGCTCGCCAAGGGCTGCTGCGAAGCCTGGCTTGGCCGCGAGCCGGTGCAGGAGAAGGCCCCCCGGGATCCCGCACCGGCGGCGGGCTGACGCATGGGCGAATTCCTGCTCGAGCTTCTGTCCGAGGAGATCCCGGCGCGCATGCAGACCCGGGCCTCGGACGATCTGAGGCGGCTGGTCTCGGACAAGCTGACGGAAGCCGGCCTCGCCCATGGCAAGGCGGAAGCCTATGCGACGCCGCGCCGCCTGGCGCTGCGTCTGGAAGGCTTGCCGGCGCAGCAGCCCGACCGCGAGATCGAGGTCAAGGGTCCCAGGGTCGGCGCGCCCGAGAACGTGCTTCAGGCCTTCCTCAAGGCGCGCGGGCTTTCCGGCATCGAGGCCTGCGAGCAGCGGGAGAGCGGGCGCGGGGCCTTCTGGTTCTATGTCGAGCGCGTGGCCGGCCGGCCGGCGCCGGCGGTGCTGGCCGATCTCCTGCCGCAGGTCATCGCGGGCTTCCCCTGGCCGAAATCCATGCGCTGGGCCCATGACCGGGTGACCTGGGTCCGCCCGCTGCGCAACATCGTCGCCGTCTTCGACGGCGAGCTGGTCCCCTTCGAGATCGATCTCGGCGCGCCGAACCGGCCGCATCGCATGGCCTCGGGCCAGGAAACCTTCGGCCATCGCTTCCTGGGCCCGCAGAGCCTCGTGGTCTCGAACTTCCAGACCTACAAGGCGCGCCTTGCCGTGCGCCAGGTCATGCTCGATCCGGCGGAGCGCCGCCACACCATCCGCAAGAATGCCGAGCGCCTGGCGCGCTCGGAATCCTTGAGCCTCACCGCCGACGAGGCGCTGCTCGACGAGGTGGTGGGGCTGGTGGAATGGCCGGTGGTGCTCATGGGCCGCATCGATGCCGGCTTCATGGATCTGCCGCCGGAGGTCCTGACCACGGTGATGCGCAGCCATCAGAAGTATTTCGCGCTCGAGGATTCCCACGGCCGCCTGGCGCCCCGCTTCATCATCGTCTCCAATATGGAGACGCGCGATCAGGGCGCCACCATCGTGCAGGGCAATGAGCGCGTGCTGAGAGCTCGCCTGGCGGATGCGCAGTTCTTCTGGGACCAGGATCGCAAGGCTCGGCTCGAATCCCGCCTTTCGGCGCTGGCGCCCATCGTCTTTCATGCCAAGCTTGGAAGTGTGGCCGAAAAGGTCGAGCGGGTCGCGTCCGTCGCGGCCAGGCTCGCCGCTTGCATTCCGGGCGCCGAGGAGACCGTCGTTCGCCGGGCGGCGCGGCTCGCCAAGGCGGATCTGACCACCGGCATGGTCGGGGAATTCCCGGAACTGCAAGGAATAATGGGGCGTTACTACGCCAGACTGGAAGGCGAGACCCCTGACGTGGCCAACGCCATAGCCGAGCACTACGCCCCCGCCGGCCCCCATGACAAATGCCCCACCGCACCGGTTTCCATCGCCGTTGCGCTTGCCGACAAGCTCGACACGCTGGTGGGCTTCTGGGGCGTGGACGAGAAGCCGACCGGCTCCAGGGACCCCTTCGCGCTCCGCCGCGCCGCCCTCGGCGCCATCCGCCTCATCCTCGAGAACGGCATCAGGTGCCATCTTCTCGAAAGCTTCGATGTCGCCTCGACAGCATATGAAGCACAGGGCGTGGACATCCGGATCGAGCCTCTGCGCGATCTTCTTGATTTCTTCGCCGACCGCCTGAAGGTCGCGCTGAAGGAGAAGGGCGTGCGCCACGATCTCATCGCCGCCGTCTTCGCCCTCAAGCTCGCCGATGGCCGGCGCGAGGACGACCTTGTGCGACTGATGCGCCGGGTCGATGCGCTGGCGGACTTCATCGCGGGCGAGGATGGCGCCAATCTCCTGACCTCCTCGAAGCGCGCCGGCAATATCCTGCGCATCGAGGAGAAGAAGGACGCCAAGTCCTATGACGGCCCGGCCGATCCTTCGCTCCTCGCTTTGCCCGAGGAATCCGCTTTGGCGGAGGCTCTTGCCACGGTGCGCGCGGCGGCGGAGCCGGCCATCGCGCGGGAGGATTTCGGTGCCGCCATGGCGGCGCTCGCCCGGCTGCGCGCGCCCGTGGATGCATTCTTCGACAAGGTCACCGTCAACAGCGATGATCCGGCCCAGCGCGCCAATCGCCTGCGCCTGCTCTCGCGCATCCGGGCGACGCTCGGCATCGTCGCCGACTTCTCGAAGATCGAGGGTTGACCAGAGGGCTGGCCAGAGGTCTGACATGAGCAACTGGGTCTATCGCTTCGGTGGCGGCAAGGCCGACGGCCGGGCCGATATGAAGAACCTCCTGGGCGGCAAGGGCGCCAATCTCGCCGAGATGTCCAATCTCGGCCTGCCGGTGCCGCCGGGCTTTACCATCACGACCGAGGTCTGCACGCATTACTACGCCAACGGCAAATCCTATCCCGAAGGGCTCGAGGGTGATGTCGCCCAGGCCCTCGCCGCGATCGAGGCGGAGGTCGGGCGCAAGTTCGGCGATGCGAAGAATCCGCTTCTCGTCTCCGTGCGCTCCGGGGCGCGCGTCTCCATGCCCGGCATGATGGATACGGTGCTGAATCTCGGGCTCAACGACCGGACGGCGGCGGGCCTCGCCGAGAGCACCGGCAATCCCCGCTTCGCCTATGACAGCTACCGCCGCTTCATCCAGATGTACGGCAATGTCGTGCTCGGCGTCGATCACCACCATTTCGAGGAGCTGCTTCAGCTCCACAAGGAGGATCGCGGCCTCGATCTCGATACCGAGCTCACCGCCGATGACTGGAAGAAGCTGGTTCAGGACTACAAGGCCAAGGTCGAGGAGGAGCTGGGCGAGCCCTTCCCGCAGGATCCCCGGGCGCAGCTCTGGGGCGCCATCGGCGCGGTCTTCGGCAGCTGGCGCACGGCGCGCGCCGTCACCTACCGCAAGCTCCACAACATCCCGGAGGAATGGGGCACGGCGGTCAACGTCCAGGCCATGGTCTTCGGCAATATGGGCGATGACTGCGCCACGGGCGTGGCCTTCACCCGCAATCCTTCCACCGGCGGCAACGAGTTCTACGGCGAGTTCCTGGTCAACGCCCAGGGCGAGGATGTGGTCGCCGGCATCCGCACGCCGCAATCGCTGACCTTGGCCGGCAAGAAGGCGAACCGCTCCCAGCTTCCCGCCATGGAAGAGGCGATGCCCGCGCTTTTCGCCGAGCTCGACCGCGTGCGCCGGAAGCTGGAGAGCCACTATCGTGACATGCAGGATATCGAGTTTACGGTCGAGCGCGCCAAGCTCTATATGCTCCAGACCCGCTCCGGCAAGCGCACGGCCCAGGCGGCTCTCAAGATCGCCGTGGACATGGTTGCCGAGGGGCTGATCGACCAGCGCCAGGCGGTGAGCCGCGTCGAGCCCGCCTCCCTCGACCAGCTCCTGCATCCGACCCTCGATCCCAAGGCAGCGCGCAAGGTGATCGCCCGGGGCCTGCCCGCCTCGCCCGGGGCGGCGGCGGGACGCGCGGTCTTCAGCGCCGATGAGGCGGAGGATCGCGCCGCCAAGGGCGAGAAGGTGATCCTAGTCCGCACCGAGACCAGCCCGGAGGACATCCACGGCATGCATGCCGCCGCCGGCGTGCTGACGACCCGCGGCGGCATGACGAGCCATGCGGCGGTGGTGGCCCGCGGCATGGGACGGCCCTGTGTTGCCGGCGCCGGCGACCTCAGGATCGACGAGCAGCAGAAGGTCATGAAGGTGCGCGACGCCGCCGTCAGGGACGGCGATCTCATCACCATCGATGGCGGCACCGGCGAGGTGATGCTGGGCGAGGTGCCGACGATCCAGCCCGAGCTCTCGGGCGATTTCGCCAAGCTGATGGGCTGGGCGGACCAGTACCGCAAGCTCAAGGTGCGCAGCAATGCCGAGACGCCCGCCGACGCGCGCATGGCGCGCAAGTTCGGGGCCGAGGGCATCGGGCTCTGCCGCACCGAGCATATGTTCTTCGACAGCGGCCGCATCGTCGCCATGCGCGAGATGATCGTGGCGGAGACCATCGAGGGGCGCCGCGCGGCTCTGGCCAAGATCCTGCCCATGCAGCGCGACGATTTCGTCGAGCTGTTCCTCATCATGCGGGGGCTGCCGGTCACCGTGCGCCTCCTCGACCCGCCGCTGCACGAGTTCCTGCCCAATACCAGGGGCGAGATGGAGGAGGTGGCGAAGGCCGCCGGTGTCCCCGTCGAGCATGTCGCCCAGCGCGCCGCGATGTTGAAGGAATCAAATCCCATGCTCGGCCATCGCGGCTGCCGGCTGGGCATCACCTATCCCGAGGTCTACGAGATGCAGGCGCGTGCCGTCTTCGAGGCGGCGGCGCTGGTGAAGGAGGAGACGGGCGAGACCGTCGAGGCGGAGATCATGATCCCGCTGGTGGCCATTCCGCGCGAGCTCTCGATCCTGAAGGAGGTGATCGACCGCGTGGAGGGCGAGGTGAGCAAGGCCCATGGGACGACGCTCGCCTATACCGTCGGCACCATGATCGAGCTGCCCCGCGCGGCCCTGCTGGCCGACAGGATCGCGGCGGATGCCGATTTCTTCAGCTTCGGCACCAACGACCTGACCCAGACCACCTATGGCCTCAGCCGCGACGATGCGGCGCGCTTCCTGCAGGAGTACGAGCGCAAGGGCATCCTGTCCGTCGATCCTTTCATCAGCCTCGATACCGATGGGGTCGGCGAGCTGGTGAAGATCGCCGCCGAGCGCGGCCGGCGCACCCGCGCCGATCTCAAGCTCGGCATCTGCGGCGAGCATGGCGGCGATCCGGCCTCCATCCGCTTCTGCGCCTCGGTCGGGCTCGACTATGTCTCCTGCTCGCCCTTCCGCGTGCCGATCGCCCGCCTCGCCGCAGCCCAGGCGGCCCTCGCCGAGTCCGCCGCCGCGCATGCGACGGATTAGCAGCGCGCTTGGCCGATTGTCCTCTCCCATCTTGCCCTTCATCCCCCGCCCCCTCGACGGGGGCGGGTCGGGGTGGGGGTGGGGCCACACGTGCGATCGCCTGAGAGTGCTCTGCGCTGCATCACCCCCCACCCCAGCCCTCCCCCACAAGGGGGGAGGGGGATGTGGGCGGCGGGAGAAGATCTAAGCGTGCACTCTCTCTCCTCCCTCCGCACTGCCGGCAAGCCCGCCATCGCGGCGGCGCTTTCGGCGCTGGAGCGCGCGCCCGAGGCGCCGGAGAGCATCGCGCTGCTCGATGCCGCCTATGCCGCGCCCATCGCCCATGTGCTGGGCCTGACGGGCCCGCCCGGCGTCGGCAAGTCGACCCTCGCCGGCGCCCTCATCCGGGCGCTGCGCGCACGGGGCCTGCGCGTGGCGGTCATCGCCGTCGATCCCTCCTCGCGCAAATCCGGCGGCGCGCTGCTGGGCGACCGCACGCGCCTCCAGCACGATCCCGAGGATCCCGGCATCTTCGTGCGCTCCATGGCCGCGCGCGACCGGCTGGGGGGTCTGGCGGAGCTCAGCATCGCCGCCATGGTGCTGCTGCGCGCGCTCTACGATCTCGTGATCCTGGAGACCGTCGGCGTCGGGCAGTCGGAGACCGATGTCGCGGACAGCGCCGACACGGTGGTCTTCTGCGTCCAGCCCGGCTCCGGCGACAGCCTGCAATTCATGAAGGCCGGCATCGTCGAGATCCCCCATCTCGTCGTCGTCACCAAGGCGGATATGGGGGCCGCGGCCAAGCGCGCCCGAGCGGATGTGGAAGGGGCGCTCGGCCTTACCGAGGCGGCCGACTGGCCCGTGGAGGTGCTGAGCCTTGCCGCCCTCAAGGGCGAGGGCCTGGAGCCGCTGATCGCCGCCATCGATCACCGCTGGGCCTGGCTCCAGGAGGAGGGGCGGCTTGCGCGCCAGCGCCAGGCGCAGGCCCGTCACTGGGTCGTGGATTCCCTTCGCCAGCGCTTCGGACGCGAGGGGCTGAAGCGAGCGGGCGCGATGGACTTGCCGGAGGGCGCCTCGCCCTTCGCCCGGCTCGCCGATCTCAGCAGGATGCTTCAGAGATAAATCAAACGCGCGGCCGGTAGCGCGCCATGATCTCCTTCAGCCGCTCCAGCGGCAGGGCCGGTGCGAAGCGGCCCTTCTGCCCGGTCATGTCCTCCGCCGCCGTCAGCGCATTCAGGATCGCTTCCTCCGTCGCCTCGGCGGCGGCGCGGAAGAGCGGCGTCATCTGGTCGGTGCCCAGCATCTTGAGATCGACCTGGAGCGCGCCGTTTCGCACGCGGTTGCCGGTGGAGAAGGCAAGGAAGATGTCGCCGCTGGAATTGGCGCCGATGCCGCCGGCCCAGGCGAGCCCGGTGGTGGCGCGCCGCGCCAGGCGCTGGCATTGGATGGGCAGGAGCGGAGCATCCGTTGCCAGGATGACGATGATCGAGCTGCTGCTGTCCGCCTCGGCTTTCGCGCTCGCCACCTCGCCATAGGGAAGCTCGCGGCCGACCGGCACGCCATCGACCCTGAGCAGCTCGCGTAGCCCGTAATTGGCCTGCACCAGTGCGCCCACCGTGACGCGTCCGCCGCCGGCCTCGACCACGCGGCTCGAGGTCCCGATGCCGCCCTTGAATTCGTGGCAGATCATGCCGGTGCCGCCGCCGACATTGCCCTCTTCGACCGGGCCGCCGCGGGCAACGTCGAGCGCGGCATGCGCCATGGCCTCGGTCACGGGAAAGGTCTCGGCATTGGAGAGCCAGCCGTCATGGGTCTCCGCCACCACCGGCAGATGCCAGGGCTGCTGGATGCCGAGCTTCACCGCATAACTGCAGATCGCATCGCGCACGACGCCTACGCAATGGGTGCAGGTGATGCCGATGGGCCCCGCGAGCAGCCCCTGCTCGGCGAGCCAGACGGTGCCGGTCATCTCGCCATTGCCGTTGAAGCTGTGAAAGCCGGCGCAGCGATGCTCGTTCCAGATATCGTGCCCGCCGGGCCAGATCATGGTGACGCCGGTGCGCACGATAGCGGGCTCGTCACGGATCAGGGTCGAATGGCCGACCTCGACCCCGGCGACATCGGTGATGGCGTTGAGCGGTCCCGTCGGCAGGGCGCCGGTCGAAAGGCCGAGATCGCGAAGCCGCGCGCGTCCCATCTGCAAGTCTCCCCCTCTGATATTCGGACTCTATTCCTGAATTCGCACCCAATCGGGCTTGCGCGGCGTGAGGCGCGCGCCATCGGCGTTGAGCGGCCCGTGGTCCAGGGCCTCGAGCCGGATGAGCGCAAGCCCCAGATCTCCGGCGGCACTGCGCATCTCGCCCATCTCCTTGTCGTTCTGGAGCAGGGCGGTGCCCGGCGCCGGCGCCACACCTTCGATCGCGACCGGAAGGAGGCGCTTGCGCACCAGCCCGCGGTAGCGGGTGCGCGCCGTCAGCTCCTGGCCCATATAGCAGCCCTTCTCCCAATCGATGGCGTGGAGCTCGTCGAAGCCGTTCTCCAGCAGGATCGCCTTTTCCACCGGCAGGTCGCGGCTTCCATCCGGCACACCGAGGGAAAGGCGGAGGCGGTCGTAGTCGCCGGCGCTGCCGGTTTCGGCGGGCATCGACGCTCGCGGCATGATCGCGCGCGCGCCGAGCGCGGGCAGGCGCGGATCGACGAAGAGGATGCCCTCTCCCTCGGCCCTGGCACGGCCGGCCTCGGCCGGCAGGCCGAGGCTGGCGAGAGTCTCGGGCCCGAAATGAAGGCCGATGGCGAGCCCGTCCTCCTGGGCAAGCGTGACCTTGGCGCGCAGCTTGTACATGCCGAGCCGGCGCAGAAGGTCGGCGCGGCGGCCGGCTTCGCAATCGATCAGGAGCCGCTCGCCCACAGCGGCGATGAAGATGTCGTGCAGATATTTGCCCTGGGGCGTCAGGAAGGCGGCGTAGACGGCGTGGTCGGGCGAAGCCTTGGTCACGTCGTTGGAGACGATGCCCTGCAGGAAGCTGGTGCGGTCCGCCCCGGCGAGGGCGATCAGGGCTCGGTCGCGGGCAAGAATGAACATGACGGATCCTTTCCGGCCCCTAGATGTGGCCCGGCGGCGACGTTTCGTCCAGCCCCCGCACCTTGGTTGCTTGCCTCCGCTGGCGCAAATGCGGAGACTGCGCCGCCATGCTCAGCTTCCCGCGAGTCGCCGCTTCCGTCATCGGCGGTCAGCCGGCGCGATGAATTTCTGGAGCTTCTCCCTGCAGCTCTACGGCAAGCCCGGCGTCGCCGAGGCCTGCATCGCGCTCCAGGACGGGCTCGGGCTCGACGTCAATCTGCTGCTCTTTTGCTGCTGGCACGGACGCGCCACACGCAAGCTCGACGAGGCGGGCCTCAGCCAGGCGATCGCGACGGTGGAGGCTTGGCAAAGCGAGGTGGTGAAGCCGCTGCGCGCGGTGCGCCGGCGCCTCAAGGCCGGTGTGCCGCCCATCACGGCGCGCGAATGCCAGTCGCTCCGGCGCAAGGTGGGCGACCTCGAGCTCGAGAGCGAGCGCATCGCGCAATCCGCGCTGGAAGCCCTGCCGATGCCCCCGCCGGGCTGGCGGCCGGCGGTCGAGGCCAATCTCGAGCTCTATCTCACTCTGATGGGCCGCGATCCGGCCAAGGCGCCGGAGCTTCAGGCCCTGATCGAGGCTTCGGCCTAGGATCCCTTCAGCGGCACCACATCGGCGCTCTCGGCCTCGCCCCAGCGCTTCACCTTGCCGCTGTCGAGGCCGAAGAGATCGAGCACGCGCCCGATGCTGTGATCGACCATCGCCTCGATGCTCTGGGGCCGGGCATAGAAGGCGGGCACCGGCGGAGCGATGACGGCGCCCATATCGGAGAGCGCCAGCATGTTGCGCAGATGCCCGCTATGGAGCGGCGTCTCGCGCAGCATCAGCACCAGGCGCCGGCGCTCCTTCAGGGTCACATCGGCGGCGCGGGTGAGAAGGCTCGAGGTCACGCCGGTTGCGATCTCCGCCATGCTGCGCACCGAGCAGGGCGCGATGATCATGCCGAGGGTATGAAAGCTGCCGCTGGAGACGGGTGCTGCGAGATCGGTCACCGGATGGACGACATCCGCCAGGGCCTTCACCGCCGCCGGCTTTAGATCCGTCTCATAGGCGATGGTCATCTCCGCCGCCCGCGAGAGAATCAGATGGCTCTCCACAGCGAGCTCGCGCAGGGTCTCGAGCAGGCGCACCCCATATATAGCGCCCGAAGCCCCGCTGATCCCCACGATCAGCCGCGGCCTTTTCTGCGACTCGGAAGAACCGGATGGTTTCATTTACAAGTACGGTCCCGTGGCGTTAGCATTTCAGGGTCGCAATCCCAGTGACGACGGAGGATGGATGATGTCCGTGACGGAGCATTTGGATTCCCTCAAGGCGAAGCATCTGGACCTGGAGCAGTTGATCGAACAGGAAGAGGCCCGCCCGAGACCAGATGAAGTCAAGATCCACGAACTAAAGCGCCAAAAACTCCGAATCAAGGACGAAATCGCCCAACTCGCCCGACACTGACGTCCCGCTTCGACGTTTCAGTGCAAGCCTCCGCCCGGCCCCTGAGGGGCAGGCGCGGAGATGAAAGCCCCACCGGGGCCCCCCTGGCAACCCGGAACACAATCGACGCATACCGATTTGGCTTCTAAGCTGGGCAGCCGCTGCGCCGAAGAGCGCGCCGGAATCCGTGACACCGACCTGAGGCGCCCATGCTTTTGCACCTTCTCACCTGGCCCGACGTCGAGCGTTATCTGACCCAGAGCCAGTCCATCATCATTCCCATCGGTTCCACCGAACAGCACGGCCCCAACGGGCTCATCGGCACCGACGCGCTCTGCGCCGAGGCCGTCGCCAAGGGTGTGGGCGAGAAGGCCGACGCACTCGTCGCCCCCACCATCCCCGTTGGCATGGCCCAGCATCATATGGCCTTTCCCGGCTCCATGACGATGCTGCCCTCGACCCTTATCGCGGTGATCAAGGACTGGGTCTTCTCGCTCTCGCGCCACGGCTTCCGGCGCTTCTATTTCATCAACGGCCATGGCGGAAACATCGCCACGGTCCAGGCCGCCTTCTCCGAGATCTATGCGGCGGCGAGCCTCGATAACGCCGGCAACCAGGCGGCACTGCAATGCCGGCTGCGCAATTGGTGGCAGGCCGATGGCATCGTCAGCCTGTCACGCGAACTCTACGGCTCGGCCGAGGGCGGCCATGCCACGCCCTCGGAGGTGTCGATGACCTGGCATCTCCATCCCGAGGCGGCGCGCCCCATGCGCATGGAGCCCGAGATAGCCCCGACCGGCGAGTTCAGCGATGCCGCCGATTATCGCCGGCGCTTCCCCGATGGCCGCATCGGCTCCAATCCCGGCTTGGCCACGGTGGAGGCGGGCAAGCGTCTGCTGGACCAGGCCGTCCTGGGGTTGACGGAGGACTATCGGCGCTGGGCGGCAGCGTGACCCTCCGATGAGGGCCGGCCCGGTCCTCGTCCTGGGGGCCACCGGCCAGATCGGGCGCTGTCTGCTCCGCCGGCTGGCCGCGGCCGGAAGGCCTGGCATCGCCGTCTGCCGCCGTCCCGAGCCGTCTCTGGCCCCGGCTATGGAATGGCTCGCCGGCGATCTCACCCGTCCCCTCGATCTCGGGGATCTGAAGCCAGCCGCCGCCATCCATGCGACCGGCGCCTGGCTGCTGCCGCCCCAGCTGCCCATGCTGCGTCGGGCGGGGGTCGAGCGGCTCGTCTGCTTCTCCTCCACCTCTATGCTGGCCAAGGCGGACTCGCCCAGCCCCCGGGAGCGCGAGGTCGCCCGCCTCCTGGCCAGGGCGGAGACGGCCGTGGCGGCTTCCGGCGTTCCCTGGACCCTGCTGCGCCCCGCTTTGATCTACGGCCTCGGCCTCGACCGCAATGTCACCGCGGCGGCGCGGTTCATTCGCCGCTGGCATTGCTTTCCCCTGGGCGGGGCGGGGCGGGGGCTGCGCCAGCCTGTCCATGCCGATGACCTGGCTGCCGCGGCGATGGCCGCTCTCGACCTGCCGGCGTCCGAGGGCCGGAGCTTCAATCTCGGCGGCGGCGAGACGCTGAGCTATCGGGTCATGATCGAGCGCATCTTCGCGGTGCTGGGGCAGAGGCCGCGTTTCATCCGCCTGCCATTCCTCGCTTATCTGCCCGGCGGGATCGGCGCGGTGGCGGCGCGAATGGAGCAGGACCTCGCCTTCGACGACGGTGCCTATTGGGCGCTTTCCGGCCTTACGCCGCGCCGCTTCCTCAGCGCCGGCCGTTCGGATCTCGGCGGTGCTTGACCGGGCTCGACGACCCCGGCGAGACTTCGGCAAAAGCTGAGGCAGGGAGGAGCGCCGGATGGGCCGCTTCGACGAGGTCTACAAGCGATCGATCGCCGCGCCCGAGGCCTTTTGGGCCGAGGTGGCGGAGCGCATCGCGTGGCGCCGACGCTGGGACAAGGTGCTCGACGATTCCCGCCCGCCCTTCTATCGCTGGTATCAGGGTGCGGAGCTCAACACCTGTCACAACTGCCTCGACCGGCATGTCGAGGCCGGACGCGGCGAGCAGCTCGCGCTGATCTATGACAGCCCCGTCACCGAGGCGAAGCGTCGCTACACCTACCGGGCATTGAGGAACCAGGTGGCGCACTTCGCCGGCGCGCTTCGCGCGCGTGGAGTCGGCAAGGGCGACCGCGTCATCATCTACATGCCCATGGTGCCCGAGGCGGCGATCGCCATGCTGGCCTGCGCTCGCATCGGCGCCATCCATTCGGTCGTCTTCGGCGGCTTCGCGGCGAACGAGCTCGCAACCCGCATCGACGATTGCCAGCCCAAGCTCATCGTCTCGGCCTCCTGCGGGGTCGAGGTCAACCGGGTCATCCCCTATAAGCCCCTGCTCGATGCCGCCATCATCATGGCGGTGCACAAGCCCGAGAGCTGCATCATCCTGCAGCGGCCGATGGAGCGCTCAGAGCTCATGGCCGGGCGCGACACCGAATGGCACGACGCCGTCGCCGGCGCATCGCCGGTGGACTGCGAGACCGTCGCCGCCACCGATCCGCTCTACATCCTCTATACCTCCGGCACCACGGGCCAGCCCAAGGGCGTGGTGCGCGACAATGGCGGGCATGCCGTGGCGCTGGCCTGGAGCATGGACAACATCTTCGGCGTCGCGCCGGGCGAGGTCTTCTGGGCCGCCTCGGATGTCGGTTGGGTGGTCGGGCATTCCTACATCGTCTATGCCCCGCTCCTGCATCGCGCGACCTCGGTCCTCTACGAGGGCAAGCCCGTGGGCACCCCCGATGCCGGCGCCTTCTGGCGGGTCGCAGCCGAGCATGGGGTGGTGGCGCTCTTCACCGCGCCCACGGCCTTCCGCGCCATCAAGCGCGACGACCCGGAGGGAAGCCTCATCGCCGGCCATGATCTCTCCCGCTTCCGGGCCCTGTTCCTGGCCGGCGAGCGCGCCGATCCGCCGACCCTTGCCTGGGCGGAGGAGAAGCTCCGGGTCCCGGTGATCGATCACTGGTGGCAGACGGAATCCGGCTGGCCCATGGCGGCGAACTGCATCGGCATCGAGCGGCTCGCGGTGAAGCATGGCTCGCCAACCCGGCCCGTGCCGGGCTGGGATATCCGGATCGTCGATAGCGAAGGACGGGAGATGAAGCGCGGCGAGAGCGGGGCCATCGTCGCTCGCCTGCCGCTGCCGCCGGGCAGCCTGCCCACCCTCTGGAAGGCCGATGAGCGCTATCGGCGGAGCTATCTCACGACCTTCCCCGGCTTCTACCAGACGGGGGATGCCGGCTATATGGATGAGGATGGCTATGTCTTCGTGATGGCGCGGACCGACGATGTCATCAATGTCGCGGGCCATCGCCTCTCCACCGGCGCCATGGAGGAGGTGCTGGCCGCCCATCCCGATGTGGCGGAATGCGCGGTCATCGGCGTCGCCGATTCGCTGAAGGGCCAGGTGCCGCTGGGCTTCCTCGTGCTGAAGGCCGGCGCGCGGAGCGCGGGAGGCGAGGTCGAGCGGGAGGTAGTGGCCATGGTGCGCGATCGCATCGGGCCCGTCGCAGCCTTCAAATCGGCGGCGGTGGTGAAGCGCCTGCCCAAGACGCGCTCCGGCAAGATCCTCCGTGGCACCATGCAGAAGATTGCCGACGGCCTGGACTACAAGCTGCCGGCCACCATCGACGACCCCGCTATCCTCCCCGAGATCACCGAGGCCCTGAAAGGCCTCGGCTACGCCCGCAAGGCGGATTGATACGTCGCTCGACCGGATGTTCCTTGTCGTCACCCCGGCGAAAGCCGGGGTCCAGGGCAACCGGCGCGCACCTGCAACCCTGGATCCCGGCTTTCGCCGGGATGACGAAAGAAGGCACGCGGCAGCGTCTACTCGTGCCTTGTCGGGGGCAGGAACTGGCTGATGTCGAAGCCGCCGGGAAGCTTGGCGGGCTCCGCCGGCTGCTGGGGCTGAGGCTGGACCACGCCCGACTTCTCCGCCACCCGGCGCGCCTTCTCGACCGCCCGGTTGAGGTCGGTCTGGGTGCAAAGCCCGAGCAGGACCGGGTCCTGGGGCTTCAGATTGGCGGCGTTCCAGTGGCTGCGCTCGCGGACCTTGGCGATGGTGTCCTTGGTCGTGCCGATCAGCCGCGCGATCTGGGCATCCCCCAGTTCCGGGTGATGGCGCAGCAGCCACATCACCGCATTGGGCTTGTCCTGACGCTTGGAGACCGGCGTATAGCGCGGACCCTTGGTGCGCGGCGTCGGCAGCGGAATCGTCACCTTCGCCATCTTGAGGCGCGCGGAAGGATCGCCCTGGCAGCGCTCGATCTCCTCGCGGGTCAGCTGGCCATTGGCGGTGGGATCGAGGCCGACGATCCCGATCGCCACCTCGCCATCCGCCACGCCCTGGACCTCCAGGGGGTGCAGTCCGCAGAAATCCGCGATCTGCTCGAAGGTGAGGGTCGTGTTCTCGACAAGCCAGACGGCCGTCGCCTTCGGCATCAGGAGTTGCGCCATGAGACTTTCCTTGGGGTCACGTGCGGAAGCGGAGGGGAATACCATCCCCGCACGCTTCCCGCCACATAAGAATCTGGGAGTTCGACCCCGTTCAGACAAGGAGCATCAAAAAGCCCACGATGCCCAGGACGATCGCGAGCCAGCCGAGAGAACCCTGGCGGACCAGCAGCTTGGCCCGGAAGGCCTCGCCGCGCTGCTGGAACTGGGCATTGTTTCGCAAGGCATATTGATCGATCAGGGAATAGCCCAGCAGGACCCCCAGCAGGATGGCCACCACAGCTCCCGCCAGGCTGACGAGCCAGACGATCGGCACGAAGCGCATCATCATCCCGGCCACGGCCAGCAGATGGAGTCCCCAGATGACGCCGAAGACCACCCCGGCAATTCCCAGGATGCCCTGGTAGGGCAGCAGAGCGTCGAGGGCTTTCCTGGTCGCCGGCCAGGTCTGCACCATGGCGGGATAGACCGCCAGCGCGCCGAGGATGAATAGGAAGATCGAAAACACAAAGGCCCAGAACATGCTCGCCTCCTTATGCCCACCGCAGCCGGCGGTGTCGCTCAGGCTCGCGCCGTGGTCAAGACGATCTTGCCGATATGGCGGCTGCTTTCCATCAGGCGATGGGCCTCGGCCGCCTCGGCCAGGGGGAAGGTTTTGTACATGACAGGCGCCACCCGTCCGGAATCGAGCAGCGGCCAGACCTTCTCCCGCAGGGATTGCGCGATGGCGCCCTTCTCGGCGACCGAGCGCGGCCGCAGCGTGGAGCCGGTGATGGTCTGCCGGCGCATCATCAGCTGGCCGAAATCGAGCTCCGCCTTGGCGCCCTCGAGGAAGGCGATCTGAACCAGACGCCCTTCGACGGCCAGGATCTTCAGATTCCGGTTGATGTAGCCGCCGCCCACCATGTCGAGGATGACGTCGACGCCCTTGCCCCCGGTCGCCGTCTCTATCACCGCCACGAAATCCTCGCGCCGATGGTCGATTGCCCGCTCCGCGCCGAGCTTGACGCAGGCCGCGCATTTCTCAGGGCTGCCCGCCGTGGTGAAGACCCGGGCGCCGAAGGCATGGGCGAGCTGGATCGCGGTGGTGCCGATCCCGCTGGAGCCGCCATGGACCAGGAAGCTCTCCCCGGATTTGAGGCGGCCGCGATCGAAGACATTGGTCCAGACGGTGAAGAAGGTTTCCGGCAGAGCGGCGGCCTTGATGGCATCCAGCCCCTTGGGAACGGGCAGGCATTGGGGGGAAGGCGCGGCACAGAACTCGGCATAGCCCCCGCCGGCCACCAGCGCCGTCACCGGATCGCCCATGCGCCAGCCCGAGACGCCCTCGCCCAGCCCGGCGATGCGTCCTGCGACCTCCAGCCCGGGGATGTCGGAGGCGCCCGGTGGCGGCTTGTAGCCGCCTTGGCGCTGAAGCACGTCCGGCCGGTTGACGCCGGCGGCTGCCACCTCGATCAGAACCTCGCCCGGCCCCGGCCGGGGAACGGGGCGGCGTGCCGGCTTCAGGACCTCGGGCCCCCCATAGCCGGCGATCTCGATAGCGATCATGCTGCCAGTCTTACGATCATTTGGCTTGCTATCGCTTGGCATGAGGTCCCCTGATCTCGAATTCGGCGCTACTATGCGCGGGCCCGAAGTGGCTGGCAAATGGATGGCTGGCAAATGGCCGCGGGCTGAAGGCGGAGGCGAGGATGGAGCTCGAGGATCTGGAACCCCGCAAGAAGGCGCCGGCCCCGCGCGAGCTGGATAGCCTCTCGGTCGAGGAGCTTCGCGACTACATCGCCCAGCTCGAGGCGGAGATCGAGCGGGTGAAGGCCAAGATCGCCGCCAAGCGGGCCCATCTGGAGGGTGCGGCCGGCCTGTTCAAGAAGGGCGAATAATCCCCAGCCTTCCTCTCCCGTCGCGGTCTCTTCACCCGCCGGTCATGCCGCTTTCATGCGGCAACCCTATGTTGCACCGCGGGACGCAACCCTCGTTAGGGTCAGCCGAGGTTGCAACCTCCCTGTCGCTCCTCTCGCGTTCCCGCCGCCTTAATCGCCGCCGATGCCTCCATGCGCCGGCGGCGTTTTTTTTGTCTCTCGTAAGCTCTGATTCATACTTGACCGGCACGGATGCCGGTCCTACCGTTTTCTTCCGGCAAGTCAAACAGAGGCTTCAAAAAAAGGGGGAGAGGGCCGCCGCGCCGCCGGGCCGAGCGGCCCTCCACTTTTCTGGAAAAGCGAATCCTGACCGCGTGAATTCCGCATAGCGGAATTCACGCCGTGCGATGTCCGAGGCTTCATGGCCGATCCCAAGCTCTTCCGTTTCGAGACGCTGAGCCTGCATGCGGGCCAGCGGCCCGACCCCGTCACCGGCGCGCGCGCCGTGCCGATCTATCAGACAACCTCCTATGTCTTCCGCGATGTCGACACCGCCGCGGCGATGTTCAATCTCGAGCGCGTCGGCCATATCTATTCGCGGATCTCGAACCCGACGGTCGCGGTGCTGGAAGAGCGCGTCGCAGCACTCGAAGGCGGCGTCGGTGCTGCGGCCACCGCCAGCGGCCATGCGGCCCTTCATCTCGCCATCGCCACGCTGATGAGCGCGGGCGCCCATATCGTCGCCTCTTCGGCGCTCTATGGCGGCAGCGTCAATCTCTTCCGCCACACTCTTCCGCGCTTCGGCATCACCACGAGCTTCGTCGCACCCCGCGACATCGCGGGCTTCAGTAAGGCGATCCGGCCCGAGACGCGGCTGGTCTTCGCCGAGACCATCGGCAATCCGGGGCTGGAGCTGCTCGACCTCGAGGCGGTGGCCGCAATCGCCCATGACGCCGGCATTCCGCTCCTGATCGATTCCACCTTCTCCACGCCCTATCTCAATCGGCCGATAGAGCATGGCGCCGATCTCGTGCTGCATTCGGCGACGAAATGGCTGGGTGGCCATGGGGTCGCAATCGGCGGCGTGCTCGTCGATGGAGGTCGTTTCGACTGGGAGAGGTCGGCGGCCAAGTTTCCGACCATGACCGAGCCCTATGACGGCTATCACGGCATCGACTTCGCCGAGGAGTTCGGCCCGCAGGCCTTCATCACCCGGGCCCGCGTCGAGGGGCTGCGCGATTTCGGCGCCTGCATGAGCCCGGCCAATGCGTTCCACATCCTCCAGGGCATCGAGACCCTGCCGCTGCGCATGGAGCGCCATGTGGCCAACGCCCGCGCGGTCGCCGAGGCGCTGAAGGCGCATCCGGCAGTGGCCTGGATCAGCTATCCGGGCTTGCCCGAGCATCCCGATCACAAGCTGGCCGAGCGGCTCTTCCCCAAGGGGGCGGGATCGATGATCGCCTTCGGCATCAAGGGCGGCCGCGAGGCAGGACGGCGCTTCATCGAGACCCTGAGGCTCGCCTCCCATCTCGCCAATGTCGGCGATGCCAAGACTCTGGTGATCCATCCTGGCAGCACGACCCATTCCCAGATGAGCGCCGAGGAGCTGAAGGCCGCCGGCGTGGGCGAGGATCTGGTGCGCCTTTCCATCGGCCTCGAGGCCGCCGCCGACATCATCGAGGATCTGACCCAGGCCCTGCGGGCCTCCCAGAAGGGCTGAGCCCGCATGGAGCTTCGGGTCGAGGGCAAAGCCGTCTTCGCGGCGACGGGCGGGCGGGAATTTAGCGTCGACAGACCTGTGGCGGTGATGATCCACGGCGCCGGCATGGACCATGTCGTCTGGGCCCTGCAGGCGCGCAGCCTCGCGCATCGCGGCCGCTCGGTGCTGGCTCTCGACCTTCCGGGCCATGGCCGCTCGGAGGGGCCGGCGCTTCAGAGCATCGCCGATATGTCGGCCTGGCTGATCCGCTTCCTCGATGCCGCCGGCATCGGCGAAGCCGCTCTCTGCGGCCACAGCATGGGCTCCCTCATCGCGCTCGAGGCCGCCGCGACGGCGCCGATGCGGGTTCGCCGCCTGGCCCTCCTCGGGGTGGCGGCAAAGATGCCGGTGCATCCCGATCTCCTGGCCGCCGCCAAGGCAGACCCGCGCCTGGCCGCGAAGTTCATCCTCTCCTGGGGCCACGGGCCGGTGGGCCATTTCGGCGGCCAGCCGGCGCCGGGGCTCTGGCTCATGGGCGGCGGGCAGAGCCTGCTGGAACGGGCCGAGGCCGGCGTGCTGGCGAGCGATCTCGAAGCCTGCAACGGCTACGATACCACGCCGCTCGCGGGCCGCATCGTCTGCCCGACCCTGCTGCTGCTGGGCAGCGAAGACCATATGACGCCGCCCGCCAAGGCGAAAGCGCTGGCCCAGGCGATCCCGGGATCGCTCACCACCCAGCTGGCGGGTGTGGGCCATATGATGATGAGCGAGGCGCCGGACGCGGTGATCGACGCGCTGCTCAATTTCCTATGACAAAGGGGCCGGAAGGCTTTCGCCCTCCGGCCCCTTGCTAGCCAGATCGTCGGGTGGGTCGCTTGTTAGGCGGCCTTGCCCTCGAGGACCTTGCCCTCGACGCCGTTGCCGACCTTGATCGTCCGCGGCTTCATGGCCTCCGGCACCTCGCGCGCCAGCTCGACGCTGAGCAGACCATTGGTCAGCTTCGCGCTCACGACCTTGATGTGGTCGGCGAGCTCGAAGCGGCGCTCGAAGGCGCGGCCGGCGATGCCGCGATAGAGGAACTTCTTCTCCTCGGTCGGCTTCTCCTGCTTGCCCGAGATGAGCAGCGAGTTGGCCTGCTGGGTGATCGAGAGGTCGCCCTCGCCGAAGCCCGCCACCGCCATGACGATGCGATAGGAGTCATCGCCCGTCTGCTCGATGTTGTAGGGCGGATAGCTGAAGGCGCTGTCATCGACCCGGGTGGCCGAATCCAGCAAACGGGTAAGGCGGTCGAAACCGACGGTCGACCGGAACAGAGGGCTGAGATCGAAAGCTTGCATGTCCATATTCTCCATTGAGCAACATGGTAGGGAGCGGGATGCTCCGAACTTGTCCAGACCCCGGGATGGGCATCCGGACGATCCCGAATTGGGGATGGAACCGGGGGCTTTCAAGACCCGCGGCCCCGCTTGGAGGAGAAAAAAGCCTGCAAAAACAAAGGGCGGCAAATGCCGCCCCGGGGAACTAAAGCGCAGTGACCAAAAGCGCCTGGACTTACTGCTTGATGCCCAGATTCTGGAAGCGCTTCTTGAACTTGGCGAGCTGGCCGCCGCTATCCATGAGGCGATGGACGCCGGTCCAGGCCGGATGCGACTTGGGATCGATCTCGAGATTGAGCGTATCGCCGGGCTTGCCCCAGGTCGAACGCGTCTTGAAGGTCGTTCCGTCGGTCATCACGACGTTGATCTCATGGTATTTGGGGTGGATCTTCTCTTTCATCGCCGGCTCCAATGAAGGACAGGGCTATCGCATTCTGGTAGCGCGCCCCTGTTTTCTTCCGTCACCCCGGCGAAAGCCGGGGTCCAGGGCGACAAGCGAGCTCTTGCAACTCTGGATCCCGGCTTTCGCCGGGATGACGGCAAGGGGGGCGGCTCGAAACCGGCCATATGCAATTGCCCTGCCGTAAAGGCGGGAGCTTATAGCGGAGGCCTCGCGCCCTGGCAAGGCCCGCGTCAGGCGCCCTGGCTGGCCCCGCCGGCGCGCGGCAGAAGGAGGGCGAAGAAGGCCGGCAAGGCGATCAGGTAGGCCGCGGCCGCCACCCAGATGAGCGCCTTCAGGCCGAACAGCACCCCGATCAGGGGGACGGCGACGGAGCCGATCACGGAGAAGAGGCCGTTGATGCCCCAGGCCCAGAGAAAGAAATGCTCCTTGCCCAGGCGCGAGAGCATGCCCATGCCGGTGGGGAAGGGGAAGCCCATCAGGAAGGCCGGCGGGAAGAGCAGCGCCAGGCAGGCGAGGATCCTCAGGCCATAGGGCCAGAGGCCGATGACATCCAGCACCGGGCCGAGGAGGAAGGAATAGGCCAGCAGGATCGCCGCGATGGCGAGGAAGATGCGCGGCATGACGGTACGGCAGCGGTCGAGGAAGCGCCCGGAGGTGAGGCTTCCGAGGCCGGAGAAGACCAGCATGCCGGTGATGAGCACCGAGGCCGAGACAGTCGGATTGGCGAGCGCCAGCACGAACTTTCCGATCAGCCCCACCTCGATGACGATATAGCCGAGACCGAGGCAGAGAAAGTAGACCAGGATTCCCAGCTTGCCGGGTTGGCGCGAGAAGATGCTGCGCCAGCCGAAGACGACGGGAAGCAGCATCAGCACGAGGCCCAGGAGGAGGCTCTCCGCCAGCGTGCCCCAGAGCAGGAGATAGCCCCACTCGTCGGACACGGCGTCCAGCATGCCGAAGACCGTCGGCAGATCGGCGAGCTTCACATAGCCGGCGAAATAGGGATTGTCGTTGGTGAGGGGATGCCCGTCGAAGAGGTAGTTGCGCAGCACGTCGGATTCGTGGCCGGCGACGAGCTGATCGGCGACCATCCGGTAGAGCGCGCTCATGGTGAAATCGCCGCCGGCGCCGTCATCCGGGCCGCTCGAATCCGGCGCGCCCTGATCCGCGCCGCTCTGATCGCCGCTGTTCTGGCCGGCGGCGAGCTCCGCCGCGAGATTCTCCGATCCGCCACCGCTGCTCGTGGATGGCGCCGTGGCGTCGCTGGGCTCGGCCCCCGAGGATGAGGAGGCGGCGGCGCCGCCGGGATTGGCGCCGGGCGAGCCGTTGGAGGTGGCGAAGAAATTGTCGCGATAGCGGCTGTAGAGCTTCGCCGGCGGCTGGCCGCTATAGGGCTCGCTCGGCCGGTAGACGACGTCGAAGGCCATCGCCTTGTTGTGCTTGTCGAGGGCGGCGATCTCGTCGGCGCTGAAGGCGCCGCGCTGATAGAGCACGGTCAGCGTGCCGAGATAGGTATGGGCGATGTAGAAGCGATCGGCGATCGGTCCGCTATCGATGCTGCGGGCGGCCTCCGTCATGGTGGTCATGAGGCGGATCGCCGATTTCGGCGGATCCTCCTTGTTCCAGATGGTGACCGCGAGGATGCCGCCGGGTCTCAGCGCGCGCATATAGCTCGCCATCGCCTCGCGCGTGTAGTTGTAGTTCTCGAAGATCGTGCTGCCGCCGGCGTTGGAGAGGCCGGTGGAATCGGCGAGGCTGAGATCGACGATATCGAAGCTCGCCGGCACCTGGGGTGCATAGAGCCGCCCGGCGAAGGGGACGAGGTGAATGCGCGGATCGTCCAGCATGTGGCCGGTGAACTGGGCGATCTGAGGATCGCGCATGGCTTGCAGCACCAAGGGATTGCTCTCGGCCACGGTGACCGAGGTCGCCCCGCTGCGCAGCGCCAGGCTCGTGGAGATGCCGCCGCCGAACTGCACGACGAAGACCTTGGGATCCTGCTTCGCCACATAGGGCAGGTACATCGGCAGGAAGCGGAAATAGGCGGTCTGCGCCTCCGGCAGGGCCTTGATGATGCCGATGGGGCCGTCGCCATCGATGAACATGCCGAGATAGGCGTCGGTCGGCATGGTCTTCAGGTTGATGGCGGCCATGTCGGAGAGGCCGGGGGCGAAGTGGAAATAGGAGCTGCGGTAGATCTCGAGATCGCCGAAGGGGCTCGCCGCCTCGTAGATGCGCTCGGCGTCGGGGAAGTTGCGGGCGTAGCTGACGCCCTTATAGGGCGAGCTCACGATCTGCGGCAAAGAGAGGTTGAGAGCCACGCCGAAGGCGCCTGCGATCAGCAGCAGGACGAGGCCGCTGGCATCGCGCTGGAGACGGAACCAGGAAAGGCCGCTCAGGAACCAGAGAGCCAGCGGCACCAGCAGAAGACGCTCCGGCGGCAGGAAATAGAGGGCCCCGAGGAAGGCGAGGCCGCCCAGGCCGGAGCCGAGCAGATCGGAGAAATAGACCCGCCCGAAGGCCTTCTGCCCGCGCAGGAAGGCGAGCCCGAGGAAGACGGCACCCGGCAGGAAGGGGGAGAAATAGAGCAGGAAGTTGGCGAGCAGCCGGAGCTTCTGCTGCGGATCGGAGACCAGGAAGATGGGGTTGAAGGGCACCTGCTGGGCAAGCCCGTTGGCCGCCGTCAGCAGGGGGCCGAAGAGGAGCAGGCAGATCTTGGCGAGAGTATCCTGGTGCCGCTCGATCCATGCCTTGCCCACGCACATCACCGCCGACGCGATGCCGAAGCCGAGCATGGCGATGGAGATCACCAGCGAGCCGAAATGGGCCCAGCTGGCGATGGAGAAGACGCGCATGACCGCGATCTGCAGCGCGATGATCGCGCCGGCGATCAGCCCGACCGAAAGATAGAACAGAACGGAAGTGCCGGGCCGTACGGCGACGGCACCGGCGCTTGTCATGCTTCCAGCGCCCGAGCTGGCCAAACTGCCGGCGGTGCCGGCCGGGCTGTCTGCTACCAGGTGCCGCCTCCGGCCTTGGTGAAGGGCACGAAGTTGACGATCTTGCCGTTGTAGATGTCGCGCCGCGTCACGCTGACATTGCCTGAGGCATCAACCTCCTTCTTCACCTCCAGCACATGCTGGCGGCCGGGCGGGCCGATCGGAATCACCATGATGCCGCCGGCCTTCAGCTGCTGCAGGAGCGGCGGCGGGATGTGGTCGATGCCGCAGGTGACGATGATCTTGTCGAAGGGCGCGGCCTCGGCCCAGCCGTAATAGCCGTCGGCGATCTTGGTGTGGATATTGCCGAGCTCGGGATAGCCGGCGGCGGTCAGCTTCTCGTAATTGGCGGCGCTGCGCTTGCCCAGGGGCTCGATGATCTCGATGGTATAGACCTGATCGGTCAGGTGGGAGAGCACCGCGGACTGGTAGCCCGAGCCGGTGCCGATCTCGAGCACCTTCTCGCCCGGCTGCACGTCGATGGTCGAGGTCATGCGCCCGACCAGATGCGGCCCCGAGATGGTGACGCCATAGCCGATATCGAGGAAGGCATGGTCATAGGCGCGCGACCGGTTGCGGTCGAGCACGAAATCCTCGCGGGGCGTGAGGAGATAGGCCACAAGCTCCTTCTGCCGCCAGACATCCTTGTTCTCGATCATCGCCTGGGCACGGTCGAAGCGCCAGGCGAGCATCTTGGGATCCTCGTGGCGCGTCTTGACCATGTAGTCGACGAACTTCTGCTTCGAGTCGATCGGCGGCTGCGGCAGGTCGCTGAGCTTGAAGGGGGTCGTGGTGGTGACGGAGACCGGCGTGGTCTGCGCCTCGGCAGGCATGGCCGCGGGAAGGGCGATGGCCGAGAGCAGGACGGACGCGAGCCAGATCCGGGCGGAGCGGCTGAGCGACAAGATTAAGCCTCCGATTCCATGGGGTAAATTGGCGTCGGACTATGCCGACGCGTCGCCTGCTTGTCCATAGGACCCCCCGCCGCGGGCTGCCGCGACTCCTCTCCATTGCATTAAGTTTCGGTAATGCGGGCGTGGATCCCGCGGTATTCGAGGGCGCCGAG
>DATBBO010000673.1:0-14286 GCA_036270995.1 Dongiaceae bacterium
CCTTGCCCGTCGCCTTGTCCTTGGCCGAGACATTGACGATGCCGTTGGCGTCGATGTCGAAGGTGACCTCGATCTGCGGCACGCCGCGAGGGGCACTCGGGATGCCCACGAGATCGAACTGGCCGAGCAGCTTGTTGTCCGCGGCCATCTCGCGCTCGCCCTGGAAGACGCGGATGGTGACCGCGGTCTGTCCGTCCTCGGCGGTGGAGAAGACCTGGCTCTTCTTGGTCGGGATTGTGGTGTTGCGGTCGATCAACCGCGTGAACACGCCGCCCAGGGTCTCGATGCCCAGCGACAGCGGGGTCACGTCGAGCAGCAACACGTCCTTGACGTCGCCCTTCAGCACGCCGCCCTGGATCGCAGCACCCACGGCCACGACCTCATCGGGGTTGACGCCGCGATGGGGCTCGCGCCCGAAGAACTGCTTCACCGTCTCGATGACCTTGGGCATGCGGGTCATGCCGCCGACCAGGATCACCTCGTTGATCTCCGAGGCCTTCAGCCCCGCATCGCGCAGCGCCGAGCGGCAGGGCTCGACGGTCTTCTGGATCAGCTCGTCGACCAGCGCCTCGAGCTTCGCACGGGTCAGCTTGATGACCAGATGCTTGGGCCCAGTCTGATCGGCGGTGATGAAGGGCAGGTTGACCTCGGTCTGAGTGGCGCTCGAGAGCTCGATCTTCGCCTTCTCGGCCGCCTCCTTCAGGCGCTGGAGGGCGAGCCGGTCCCGGCGCAGGTCGATGCCCTGCTCCTTTTTGAACTCGTCGGCCAGATAGTCGATGATCCGGGCGTCGAAGTCCTCGCCACCCAGGAAGGTGTCGCCATTGGTCGACTTCACCTCGAAGACGCCATCGCCGATCTCGAGGATCGAAATGTCGAAGGTGCCGCCGCCGAGGTCATAGACCGCGATGGTGCCGGTGCCCTTCTTCTCCAGGCCATAGGCGAGCGCCGCCGCCGTAGGCTCGTTGATGATGCGCAGCACCTCGAGACCGGCGATGCGGCCGGCATCCTTGGTCGCCTGGCGCTGGGAATCGTTGAAATAGGCCGGGACGGTGATGACCGCCTGGGTCACCTTCTCGCCGAGATAGTTCTCGGCGGTCTCCTTCATCTTCTGCAGGATGAAGGCGCTGATCTGGGAGGGCGAGTATTTCTGCCCGCGGCATTCGACCCAGGCATCGCCGTTGTCGCCGGAGATGATCTTATAGGGCACGAGGCCGCGATCCTTCTGCGCCATCGGATCGTCGTAGCGCCGGCCGATCAGGCGCTTGATGGCGAAGAGGGTGTTCTCGGGATTGGTGACGGCCTGGCGCTTGGCGGCCTGGCCGACCAGCCGCTCGCCGGAATCGGCGAAGGCAACCATGGAGGGCGTCGTACGCGCGCCCTCGCTGTTCTCGATCACCTTGACGTCCTTGCCCTCCATGACGGCGACGCAGGAGTTGGTGGTGCCGAGGTCGATACCGATGACTTTGCTCATATTTCCTTTTCTCCTGGCGGACACAGCCCAAAGAGCCCGCATAGGCGGCACCCCGGGCAGTCCCCATAAACCATTGGACCCGCCGGGATATATAGGGAGGCGACCCCGGGACGCAAGGCAGATCGGCGGGATTCCGCGGGGTTTTTGGTCGCCTCCCTGGCCCCCGGAGGGAGCCCGGGGTTAGGATCTCCCCATGCCGGACAAGACTCCCACCCCTCCCAGCCGCGAACCGATCTACCGCACGATCCGCCTTCTGCTTCTGTTCGACCTGCTGCTCGGCCTGGTCCTTCTGGTTGTGGCCGGCCCGCTCTGGGGGCTCCCCTCGCTCCAGATCGCCGGCGGCATCCTCGCCCTCATCGGCGGCGGGCTCTACCTCTTTTTCGGCCGCCTCGCCGTGCAGGCGAGACGGAAAGAAAGTTGAACCACGGAGGCACAGCGGCACTTCGCCACTGCAGCATGAGGGCTCAGCGGATCATATAGACCTTGCGCACCGTCTCGTGGACCCGGCAGGTCCCCTTCCAGTCTTGCGGGAAGAAGGCGACCGTGTCGGGCTCGATCTCGATCACCTCGCCGGATTCATGGGTGTATGTCGCCCGGCCGGCGACGAAATGGCAGTACTCGTCGGTCACCACATGGCAATCCCAAAAACCGGGGCTGCAGGTCCAGATGCCCGTTTCCCGCCGCCCGCCCGGCCCCTTGTGCAGCAGGATGCCCGCCGTCACCGACTGCCCCTCGATCATGGTGGGCACGGGGCCCCAGTCCTTGAGGGGCCCCGCCTGCTGCGGCCCGCGCAGGACCGGCGCCGGCCCGCGGTCGATGGTCGGCGGGGTGCGGACCAGGATATAGGTGTTGCGCAGCGTCGCCTCGACATCGCAGCGCCCGGTCCAGCCCGAGGGGAAATGGACCACCGTGCCCGGGCGGACCTCGATGGTCTCGCCGTTATGCTCGGTATAGGTCGCCCGCCCGCCGAGGAAGTAGCAGAGCTCGTCTCCCGGCAGAGAGAGGCGCCAAGAACCGGGGGTGCAGACCCAGAGCCCGGATTCCACCAGCCGCTCGCCACCCTCATCCTGCTTCCAGAGCAGGAGCCCGCTGGATCCCGAGCTGCCAGCGATGGAATCCGGCTGCGGACCCCAATCCGTGAGGCCCGCCGCCTTAGCCGCTTCCTTGATATGCGGTGCCGAACTCTGGCTCATGCGCTCTTCTCCGCTGTCTTCAGGATCAACTCCGCCGCCTTCTCGGTTCCCCTGGCCTTCTCCATATGACGCGCGAGGGCGGCGAGGCGTCTCGCCATCTTCTTGTCCGCCAGCAGTCGCGCGATGGTCGCGGCCAGATCGCGATCCTTCCATTTGTAGCGCGGCAGGTCGGCGCCGTAACCCGTATCGGTGATGCGCGCGGCATTGTCGAGTCCGTCCCAGCAATAGGGCATGATGATCGCGGGCTTCCCGAAATAGAGCGCCTCGTTGAAGCTGTTGTTCCCGCCATGGTGGATGAAGAGGTCGACCTCCGGGATCACCGCCGGCTGGGGATACCAGCTCTCGAGATGGACATTGGGCGGCGGGGCGGGGTACTCGCCGATATAGTCGCCGACATTCATGAGGAAGCGATAGGGCAGGCGCGCGAAGAGGGCGATCATCCGCTTGTAGAGATCGACATCGGCGGCACCCAGGCTTCCGAAGCTCACATAGATGAGGGGCTTCCCCTCATTCGCGGCGAAGCGCGGCACCTCGTAGCGCCCCTCCTCGCGCACGCAGCCCTCCAGATATTGAAAGCGCCGAGGATTGAGGGGCTTGCGGCGCTTGTAGCGCAGAGGCTTGGGATAGAGCAGCAGGTTCATATAGGGCGAGGCCTCGAAGAATTCGCCCAGCGGGTAGGGCGCGTGGCCGATCTTGGCCAGGAACTCGTTGAAGCGGGCATTGGCCGGCTTGATCAGCTTCAGGAAGCGCTGCTCGAACTTCTTGAAGCCCGCCTTGTCCTTCTCGTGGCAGCCGGAGAGATGGGGCGGGATGTTCGGATCGGGGATCTCGTTCTCCGAGCAGGAGATGATGCGGATCCAGGGCTTGCCCGTGGCCTTGATGGCGGGAAAGAGGATGACGTTGTCGACACAGACGACATCCGGCTCGATGCGCGCGAGATGGGCGCTCAGGCCTTCATGGGAGATGATGGCGCTGTCGACGATCGCTTCCCATACCGGCACGACATATGTGGAGAGCTGGCGGATGGGCGAGAGCCGGAAATGCGGCAGATGGCCGGCGATGAAATTGGCCCAGAACTTCGCCACCTCCTCGTCCGAGAGGCCGCCGGACATGTCGACGTGGTTCTCCTCGAAGCCGTATTTCTCGAACACCCCCTTGAAGCCGCGATCGCAGATGAAGACCGGGTTGTGGCCCCGGGCGCGGAGCTTCTGGGCGATGCCCACGCAATTGAGCGCCGGGCCGAAGGCTGCCTCGGGATAGAGGACGATGGTCTTGGGCTTGGTCTTCCGGGCCGAGATCGTCCGGGATTGCGCGCGGGCCATGGTTTCCCCCTCTGGCGTCAGGCCGGCGAAGGTGGCTTGGCGCGCCGCATCCGGTCAAGCGTCCGCAGGAAGGAATTATGGGGGCAGGCTCGCCGGGATCGGCGTCAGCACGAGAGAGACCGCACCGGGATAGACGTAGCGGGCCCCGTTGGTCCTGTCGATGAAGCTGCCGATCACGCCGCCGAAAAGCGCGTTGCCGAAAGTCATGACCGAGACGTCGGACGGGAGCGAGCGATGTCCTGTCTCGTAGCCCGGCTTGCTGCAACTCGCCAGCAGGTCGCTTTCGCCCCGCTCGACCAGGGCAATGCCCGGCGTGGGATCGACCTTGGCGACGCTGAGGCCACGGCGTGTGAGGGTGCAGCTGGCCCCGGGCGGGTCGGTCGCGATGCTGATCTGCTGGGTCGTGCCATGGCTAAGGGTGGCGCAGCCGGATTGTGCGACTAAAAAGGGTATTACCGTCCACACTCGGCCCATGACCATCTCCGCGAGACGTGCGAATGGACCCGTGTTTTATCTTTGTTCTCGGTTCGCTCCCACTAACCTGTGGTTGTATTCAGATCAGCCCGGCTCGGCGACCGCGCCAGACCAGGGCGAGGCGATCTCGGCCATGCCGAGATTGCGGCCGCCTTCGCGCAGGACGGCGCTGGGCGAGGCGAAGAGCACCGGATAGGCGCGGGTCTCGCCGATCTCGACCGACTGTCCCTCGGCCGCGACCGTCGCAGCCACCTCGGGCCCGAGCCGGGCATCGATCGTCACCGTGCCGCCGCCGCTCTCATCCAACCGCGGCTGGTGGAAGGCCGCTTCCAGATCCATGCCGTGATCGATGAGAAAGCAGAGGATCTGGGCCAGCGCCGGCATGATGCTGCGCCCGCCCGAGGCGCCGAGTGCCAGCCAGGGCCGGCCGTTCCGCGCCACCACGACGGGGCACATATTCGCCAGCGGGCGCTTGCCCGGCGCGATCGAGTTCGGATGGCCCGGCCGGGGGTCGAACCACATCATCCCGTTGTTCATCAGGACCCCCGTCTCCGGCAGCAGGAGCTTGGAGCCGAAGCGCGACAGCAGGGTCTGGGTGAGCGCCACCATCATGCCGTCGCGATCGACGGCGGAGAGATGGCTGGTGGAACTCGCCCGCGCGCTGCCATCGGGCCCGGCCGGCCGATCCCCGGCCCCCGCCTTGGCCAGCCGCTCGGCATAGGCGGCGCGCAGCATCCGCGCATAGGCCCGGTAGTCCCCCGCCCCCGGCGCCGCGCCGCCGGCAGGCCGCGAGCCCAAGCCCGCCAGGACCTGCTGAAGCGCCGGCCCGCCGGAGAGCCCCGGCACGGCGGCGATGCGATGGCCGCGATAGTTGATATCGAGAGCCGGCAAGATCCGGGCCCGGTAGCCGGCAAGATCGGCGCCGGAGATCGCACTTCCCGCGGCCTTCAGCTCCCCCGCCAGGCGCCGGGCGATCTCGCCCTCATAGAAGTCGCGGGCGCCGGCACTCACCAGGCGACGGAGGGTCCGGGCCAGGGCGGGCAGGGGTAAATAGCGGGGCGCCGTAGCGTTCCCCGGCAGCGGCGGCAGGCCGCCCGGTAAATAGAGCCGGCGCGTCGCCTCGAAAAGAGCCAGATCCGGCGCCGCCACGGCGATGGCGAGGGCCCCATACCAGTCCAGGAGAATGCCTTCCTCGGCGAGCGCGACGGCGGGCTCCAGAAGCGCTGGCCAGGGCAGGCGCCCGAAGCGCTCATGGGCGAGGCGGATACCCTCCACATAGGTCGGAAGCGCCGCCGAATCGGGCCCGATCACATTGCGGTCCTGGACCACACGCGGCCAGCCGAAGTTGTCCTGATCGCCTGCCCCGCCCGGAAGAAGCTCATAGCGCGCCGGGTCGAGGGCGGCCGGCGCCAGAAGCCCGAAATCGACGACCTCGGCCGCGCCGCTGGGCGGCTGCACCACCATGTAGCCGCAGCCGCCGAGGCCGCTCATCCAGGGTTCCACGGCGCCCAGCGCGAAGCCCGTGGCGATGGCCGCATCCACCGCATTGCCCCCGGCGGCCAGGATCTGAGCACCGGCCGAAGCGGCCCGCCGGCTCTGGCCGGCGACGATGCCGCCCGCCGAGGCGATAGCGGGCTTGCGCAGTTCCCAGGGTCCGATGGCGGTCATGGCGGGCTCTCTCCTCGTGCTCGGCCCACGAAGCGGAGCCCGGCAAGCGCCGCCTCGTCAACGGGTCAAATCGCTAGGGGCCGTCGAGTTCGCCCGCTAGACTGCCGGCCGCCATGCGCCGCTACTTCGATTGGCTGATTCCCCTCCTGATCCTCGCCGGAGCGCTGGCGCTGCGTATTCATGACGGCACGCTGATCGTCGAGCTGCGCAACAAGGTGTTCGACACCTACCAGCGCCTTGAACCGCGGCCCTATGACGCCAAAACGCCGGTGCGCATCCTGGCGATCGACGAGGAGAGCCTGAAGCGGATCGGCCAATGGCCCTGGCCGCGCGACACCCTCGCCCAGATCATCGAACGCTTGACGAAGGCCGGCGCCGCCATTGCCATCGATGTCCTGCTGTCCGAGCCGGACCGGATGTCGCCCGAAAACCTGCAGAAGCTCTGGCAGGACAAGGCCGAGGCGCAGCAGGTGATGGACGCCCTCATCAAGCTGCCGCATCCCGATGAGGAACTCGCCAAGGTGCTCTCCCGCGGCCCTGTCGTCGTCGCCTTCTCGCTCGACGACGCGCAAGGCGGCCGGGCGCCCCTCCCGAAGGCCGGCTTCGCCACCATTGGCGACAGCCCGCTGCGTTTCCTTATCGGCCAGCCTGGCGCCACTGCATCTCTTGAGATGTTTGAGAAGGCGGCGGCGGGTAATGGCGCGGTGACGGTTCCGCCAGATACCGATGGCATCATCCGCCGCGTGCCGCTGTTGCTCTACTATCAGGGGAACATTGAGCCCAGCCTGGCGGCCGAGGCGCTCCGCGTGGCACAAGGGGCCAGCACCTACGCCATCAAGTCTTCGAACGCCAATGGAGAATCAAGGCTCGGCCTCGAAACAGGACTCAACAATGTCAAGATCGGCCAGTTCGTCGTGCCGGTCGATGCCAATGGCAACGTTATCCTCTACGACAGCGGAAGCGAGGACGCGCGCTTCATTCCCGTCTGGAAGGTTCTGGATCCCGGTTTCGACGTCTCGCAGCTCGCCGGCAATATCGTGCTCATCGGTGCAACGGCGCAGGGCCTCAGGGACTTCAGACCGACGCCCCTCGATCAGAACATGGCTGGTGTCGAGGTCCACGCCCAGATCCTCGAGCAGATGATCAACGGCCAATACCTTCAGCGACCCGACTGGGCCTATTGGGCCGAGCTCGCGTTCCTCGCCGTCCTCGGTCTGCTCATGGTCGTCCTGACCCATCGCCTCGGCGCGTTCTGGACGGCCGTCTTCGGCGCCGTCGCCGTGGCTGGCGCCATCGGCGGATCGTGGATTGCGTTCTCGCAGTACCATCTGCTCTTCGATCCCATCTATCCGAGCGCGACCGGGCTTGCGATCTATCTCTCCGTCTCGCTGCTGGGCTATCTGCGCACCGAGGGCGAGCGGCGCCATGTGCGCCGGGCCTTCAGCCAGTATCTGGCGCCGGCGATCGTCGAGCAGCTGAGCCGCAATCCCAAGCTGCTCCGCCTCGGCGGCGAGTTGCGCGAGCTGACGGTGATGTTCTCCGACATCCGCGACTTCACCAAGATCGCCGAGAAGCTCGAGCCCCAGGCGCTGACCCATCTGATCAACTCGATCCTGACCCCGCTCACGGCCGCGATCTACGCGCGCAAGGGCACCGTCGACAAATATATCGGCGACTGCATCATGGCATTCTGGAACGCCCCGATCGCAGACACCGAGCACCGGCGCAATGCGCTGCTGGCCGCGCTCGGCATGCGCGAAGCTCTCGCCGCGGCCAACCGGCGGCTCGCGGAGGAGGCAGCGAAAGCGAACAAGCCCTTCGCGCCGGTGGGGGTCGGGATCGGCATCAACAGCGGCCCCTGCAGCGTCGGCAATATGGGCTCGGAGCAGCGCTTCGCCTATTCGGCCCTGGGCGACACGGTCAATCTCGCCTCGCGCCTCGAATCCCTCACCCGCGCCTATGGCGTAGAGATCATCGTCGGCGAGGATGCCGCCGAGGGAATTTCGGACATGGCGCTGCTGGAGATCGACCGCGTGCGGGTCAAGGGCCGCTCGACGCCGCTCACCATCTATGTCCTGCTGGGGGCCGCAAAGGACGCGGCCTTCGAGGGACTCGCGGCAACACAAGAGCGCTTCCTCGCCGCCTATCGCCGGCAGGACTGGCCGGAGGCGAGGCTGCAGGCGGCGGATTGCCTGCTGGCAGCGCCGGTGCTGGGGCCGCTCTATGCGCTCTTCGCCGCCCGCATCGCCCATTACGAGAGCGAGCCCGCCCAGCCGGATTGGGACGGCGTCTACACCGCCACCTCCAAGACCGGCTAGAGCGGCTCCCATTCCCTCATCGCCGGGCCGGCACCCGGGCTGGTTGCCGAATCCTTCGGCTTGCCAGCCAGCCCCGAGAGATGAGAAAGGTGGGAGCAGCATAGCGAAAGCCCGGCCAAAGCGGGCATCAGGGTTCGGGACCAGGGACCGTGACAGGAATCGTCGCCAACGTTTTCGGCATCATCGGGCTGCTGACGCTCACGGGCTTCCTGCCCGCCTTCGCACGGCGCATCAACCTTCCCTATACCGTGCTGCTGGCGTTGGTCGGCCTCGGGCTCGGCGGCATCATCGTGCTGACCCGCAACGCAGCCTGGCTCGGCCCGGTGGGCGATTTCCTCCACGCCCTCGACCATTTCGACATCCCGGCCGAGGCGTTCCTCGCCATCTTCCTGCCCACCCTGCTGTTCGAGACGGCGCTTGCCATCGACATCCGCCGGCTGATGGAGGATGTCGCCCCGGTGCTGCTGATGGCCGTGGTGGCCGTAATTCTCTGCGCCTTCTTCGTCGGCTTCGCCCTCTCCTGGACCTTCAGCCTGTCGCTGGCTGCCGCCTTGCTGCTGGGCTCGATCGTCGCCACCACCGATCCCATCGCCGTGGTCGGCATCTTCCGCGATCTCGGCGCGCCGAAGCGCCTGCTGCTGCTGGTCGAGGGCGAGAGCCTGTTCAACGACGCTGCCGCCATCGCCCTCTATGGCCTGCTCATCGGCCTTTTGACCGGCGAGCACAGCCAGGGCACCTTCGAGGCGATCCGCATCTTCCTGCGCGACTTCCTGGGCGGCGCGCTGTTCGGCTATCTCGCGGCATGGGCGGCCGTCCGCCTTGCCCGCTGGCTGCACGGTCTGCCCGAGGCGGAGATCACGCTGACCGTGGCGCTCGCCTATCTCGCCTATATCGTCGGCGAGCATTATCTCCATGTCTCGGGCGTGGTCGCCGTGGTCGTGGCGGCGCTGACCCTCGGGGGCATCGGACGCACCCGCTTCACCCCCACCACCTGGCATCGCCTGGAATACACCTGGCAGCAGCTGGGCTTCTGGGCCAACTCCCTCATCTTCCTCCTGGCCGCCATGCTGGTGCCGCGGCTGATCGAGACGGTCAGCTTCGAGGACGGGCTGATGCTGATCGTGCTCGTGCTCGCGACGCTCGCCGCCCGCTCCATCGTCGTCTTCGGCCTGATGCCGCTGCTCGGCATGGCGCGGCTGGCGGAAAGCATCGGCACCTCCTATGGCGTGGTCATCCTCTGGGGCGGCCTCAGGGGCGCGGTGTCGCTGGCGCTCGGCCTCGCCATCGCCGAGAACGAGGCGCTGCCCCACGAGCTGCGTCACATGGTGGCGGTGCTCACCACGGGCTTCGTCCTCTTCACCCTGCTGGTGAACGGCCTGAGCCTCCAGGCGCTGGTCCGCCTGCTGGGCCTCGACAGGCTGCCGCCCGCCGAGCAGGCGCTGCGCGATCGCGCCCTCAACATGGAGCTGGCGCGCATCAAGGAGCAGCTCGCGGAGGTCGCCGCCGCCGACCGTCTCGCCACCAAGCCGGTGAGCGAGGCGATCGAGGATTACGACCGGCGCATCGCCGCGGTGAAGGCGAACCGCCATCTGATCACCGAGGCGCTGACCGAGGAGGATCTCGTCGCCGTGGGCCTGCGCATCATGGCCAACCGCGAGGGCGAGCTGGCGCTGGGCAAGCTGGAGGCCGGTATCCTGCCCCGCAGCATCGCCGATGCCCTGATCCAGGGCGCGGCGCGACTAGGCGATGCGGCCAAGGTCGGCGGCCTCGCCGGCTATGAGCAGGCCGCCAAGGCGGCGGTTGGCTTCAATCTCTATTTCCGGCTGGCGCGTTGGCTGCATCAGCGCTTCGGCATCGAGCGTCCGCTGGCCGCCGAGCTCGCCGAGCGCTTCGAGCGCCTGCTCCTCGAGCGCATCATGCTGATCGATGTCGGCAAGCTCGTCGACCATCGCCTGAAACCCATCCTGGGCGGCGAGGCGGCCGCCACCCTGCATGAGGTGCTGGAGCGGCGCGCGAGCCTGGTGGAGGGCGCGCTGGCGGCGCTGCGACTGCAATATCCGGACTATGCCGAGACCCTGGAGAGCCGCTATCTCGGCCGCGTGTCGCTGCGCCTGGAGGAAGATGCCTTCCGCGACATGCTGGACGAATCGGTGGTGAGCCAGGAGATCTTCAATGATCTCGACCGGCATCTCAGCGCCCGGCGGCGCCAGTTCGAGCGCCGTCCGGGACTCGATGTCGCCCTCAACCCGGAGGCGCTGATCGCCAAGGTGCCGCTCTTCGCCGATCTGGCGCCCGAACGCCAATATGCCATCGCCAAGCTGCTGAAGCCGCGCCTGGCGCTGCCGGAGGAGCGCATCGTCGCCAAGGGCGAGCGGGGCGATGCCATGTATTTCATCACCTCCGGCGCGGTCAGCGTCGACATTCCCAGCGGCCAGGTGCGGCTCGGCAGCGGCGATTTCTTCGGCGAGATCGCCTTAGTGGCGCGCCGTCCGCGCACGGCCGATGTCCGGGCGCTGGGCTATTGCAGCCTGCTCGCCCTCTTCGCCGGCGACCTCGACCGGCTCCTCGCCGAGGATGCCGATATGCGGCGCACCATCGACGATGTCGCGCGCCAGCGCCTGGGCGTGAGCTAGCCCCTTCTCCCGCGGAAGAACCGGAAAGAAAAAGGGCCCTTCGCCCCTTCTCCTCGACTATCCTTGCATCGGCCCCATGAAAGGCTCTTGGGGCTCACAGGCCCTGTCCCATGACCACCTCTCCCCAAGCCCGCCCCGTTCTCGCCGGCATCCTGCTGATGGTGGCCGCCGGCTTCCTTTTCACCGTGATGGATGCGACGGCGAAATATCTGAGCCAGAGCCTGCCGCTGATGGAGGTGGCCTGGGGCCGCTATGTCTTCCACGCGGCCACATTGCCCTTCATCGTGGCCCGCAATGGCGGCTTCGCCACCCTGCGCAGCCAGCGTCTGGGACTCCAGCTCCTGCGCTCGGTGTTCCTGCTGGGCTCGACGGTGCTCTTCTGGCTAGCCCTGAAATTCATCCCGCTCGCCGATGCGACGGCCGTCAGCTTCGTCGGTCCGCTCATGCTGACGGCGCTCTCGGTCCCCTTCCTCGGCGAGAAGGTGGGCCCGCGGCGCTGGGCGGCGGTGGCGGTGGGCTTCATCGGTGCCCTCGTCATCATCCGGCACGGGCCTGGCATGGCCCAGCCCGCCTCGCTGATCCCGCTCAGCTCGGCCGCGGCCTTCGCCGGCTATGCCATCTGCACCCGGATCCTCAGCCGGTGCGATCACTGGACCACGACCCTCATCTGGTCGGCCTCGGTGGGGCTCGTGCTGCTGAGCGCGGCGGTGCCCTTCGTCTGGCAGGCGCCGGACCTCGCTGGCTGGATCGGGCTCGTCTTCCTCGGCCTCATCGGCAGCTTTGCCCATCTGCTGATGATCCTCGCCTATGCCCGGGCGCCGGCCTCGACCCTGGCGCCGCTCAGCTATCTCCAGCTCATCTGGTCGACGACTCTGGGCCTCGTTCTCTTCAGTACGTTCCCCGACGGCTGGACGCTGGCCGGCGGCGCGGTGGTCGCCGCGAGCGGGCTCTATGTCATCCATCGCGAGCGTCTGCGCCGGCAGGAGACCTAGTCGCCCCAATCCGAATCTCGTGGCATCAAACCGAGCGGGGACGGGTCCGCGCTGTGCGGTGAATCTCGCTCCGCCTCAATGCTTTTGAGGCGGCTGATCGTTCATGATGACGAGCTGCAGCGGGATGCTGGGCTGCACGACCAGCAGCGGATTGCCCAGCGGTCCGGAGAAGTAATCGGAATACTGGAAGCCGTAGACGCTGCTGCCGAAGTAATCGAAGACCAAGGCGCCCCAGGGATTGTAGGACGGCTTCGCCAGCGTGCTCGAGGGCTGAACTCCGGTGAACAGCTTCGCGGCGCTGTTCGACCACTGCTGGCTCGTCATCATGCCGTAGGTCGATGCCGGCGGGTTCGGCGGCGAGAGCGGCGGCGGCGGCGCGGTCACGGTGCTGCCCACGAAGCCGCTGGCGAAGCCCACCAGGAAATCGCGCACGGCAACCGCGAACACGTCATTGGCGCCGTTGCTTTCGACCGTGTTCCCCGTCGCGTTGCAGGCCTTGGCCGCGGGTCCCGTGATCGAATAAGAGAGGACGGCGGTATAGAAGGCGTTCGAGAGATCCGTCGGGGTCACCGTCTGCTTGTAGCATTGCGTCGGTCCAATGGGATTGCCGCAGCCCGCCGGCGGGTTCGCCGCCGGAACCATCCCCGTGAGGGTGAAATTGCCCGCGACCGTCCCGTTGCCCGTGATGGTCAGCGTGTTGCCGAGATATTTCACGCTGCTGGTCGAATAGTTCTGCGCGGCGAAGGCCGCGCCGGAGCAGATGGTCTTGCCGGTCGCGGGCGTGTTGCCGCTGTACTGGTTGCTGATGTTCTCCGTCGCGAGGCCCGAGGAATTGAACGCGGCCGCGATGTAGGTGCTGAAGCTCGGGAAGCTGCCGATCGCGTCACCGCCGTTCGCCGGGGCGATGTCACGGACGAAACGGGTGGTGTGCTGGGAATTGGCCGGGTAGACCTGCACGCCGCCGGTGAGATCGCCGAGGTAGCCTTGCAAGGTCGTGAGCTGCTGCGGCGTCAGATTGCCCGCCGACGAGGTGCTGCCCTGGTTGATCGACAGCGGAATGGAATAGAGATTGATGTAGGTGACGTCGTAGTCGCCGCCAAGCTCGATGAACTGCCAGCGGGTTCCGACATTGCAGTCGTTCGCGCTGGTGAGCGGCGAGGGCGCCGCCTGGTTCTGGGGATTGATCGCCGCGCAGGCATTCGGCTTTGCCGTCGTGCCGACCTTCAGCGCGGCATTCGAGATGTAGAGATTGCCGCCCAGGCTCGGCGAGGAAGCCAGAAGCGCGCCATTGGCGATGCTGGCCAGCGCGACGGAGGTGTAGCGCGGGAAACTGAGGGACCTCCCCTGATTGTTCAGATAGCTAAAGCTGCCCGTCCCGCCGGGAAACCAGGTCACAAAGACATTGTTGACTGTCTTCGAGTTGTCGACGATCTGCAGCCAATAGGGACTGGTGGCAAGCCCCCATCCGGCGGTCCTCGTCAGCGGCGTCGGGCGACCGCTACCGATCGCAATCCTGTTCGTGATCGACGTCCCGAGGACGGCAACCGCCGTCGGCCCTGGACCACCTTCGGTGTCTTCGCAGCCATGCCAATGGGCGCGCCGCCGCTATAGCTGTCCAGGGTCGCGGTCACCGTCCAGCCCGTCTGCGCCCCCGTGCCCGCGGGATAGCGGGTGATGGGTTTCGTCATCCTATAGATCAGCGTATTGCTGTCGGCCCAGGTCGCCCTTCCCTTCGAATCGAAATAGGAAGCAGCGAAATAGGCATAGGGTGAGGTCGCCGTGCCCTGCATCTCGATGAAATAGCCGATGCTGTTGGGATTCCGGGGCGGGTTGTAGGCGCCGGGCACCGGTGCAAAGGCGGTGAGCGGCAAGCCCGTCGTGCTGAAGGAATAGCGGCTCAAGGTCAACGTGAGGGGCGGCCCGCCGGCGCGCGGCGACCAGACCAGCGTCGCCAGCGTGGGTGAGGCGAAGGTGAAGGTGACGTTGGCGACGATGGTCTTGAGCCCCGACGGCCCGGTATTCGCCCCGGTCAGCCCGCCGCCACCGGAGAACTCGCTCGCCGTGCCCACATAGGCCGTGGCTTCGCTGTTCAGCACCGCATTGATCAGATACCAGACGGCGCTGCCGTCGGTTCGGAAGGTATAGACCGTTCCGAGCAGGGCCTTGGGCGTAACGGCGCCATTGATCTGCAGGCCGAAGCGGAGATGGGTGTCGG
>DATBBO010000674.1:0-2364 GCA_036270995.1 Dongiaceae bacterium
AGCTGCCATGCTCGATGGAGCGGCAGCCGGCCTCGACCGCGTTGCGGATGCCCTCATTGGCATGGGCATGAGCGGCAACATGGGTCAGGTTGTCGCGCGCGATGGCGACGGCCGCGGCGATCTCCTCCGGCCGGTACTGGAGGCATTACACCATCGACCATACGGGCCAGCAGACCGACTACATCCACCGCGAGGCCTATCGCATCCGCGACGACGACCCGCTCTCCGCCGAGATCGAGATCAGCTTCGCCATTTCGGTCGGCCGCGGCGATTGGAACACGCGCAGCGAGACCTGGACCGTCCTTCGGGCCGACAGAACCCATTGCCATGTCGAGGCAAAGCTCGGGCCTTCGAAAACGAGACGCCGATCTTCTCGCGCAACTGGAAGGACAGCATTCCGCGGGACTTCAACTAGCGAGGCGAGGGTGGCGGTCCGGGGTTCCCGATGATACGGTCGCCGGGCTTCTCTTGCATCGGCGGCTGCTCTTCGGGGTGACACGGGGTAACAGAGGCGGGCCGTGAGGGCCGGTTGAGCCCGGTTACCAGCGATGAGCTATATTTCGTGAGAATGGAAGAGAAACGTTACGCGCTCTCCCTCGTCATCCCGACCTATAACGAAGCCGGCAATATCGAGCCTCTGCTGGAGCGCCTCGAGCAGGTTCTCGCCGGCCGCGCCTGGGAGGTGCTGTTCGTCGACGACAATTCCCCCGACGGCACCACGGCGGTGGTTCGCCGGGCTGCGGAGAGGCGAAGCAATGTCCGCTGTCTCTGCCGCGTCGGCCGTCGCGGACTGACCTCGGCCTGCCTCGAGGGCTTCGAGGCGACTGAAGGACCCCTTATCGGCGTCATGGATGCCGATCTTCAGCATGACGAGAGCCTGCTGCCGCGGATGCTGGACATATTGGAGGCGGGCGAGGCCGAGCTGGTGGCCGCCTCGCGCTACGCGGCGGGGGGCAGCACCGGCGATTTTCCGCTGCCGCGCCGCCTGATCAGCCATGCGGGCACCTGGTGCGCCCGGATGCTGCTCGGCATCGGCCTCAGCGATCCCATGAGCGGCTTCTTCATGTTCCGCCGCGAGGTGCTGTCGCGCTCGACTGTCGGCAGGGTCTCAGGCGGCGGGTTCAAGATCCTGATGGATCTCGTCGTCTCCACCCGGCCGCCGCTCTCCTTCCGGGAGCTTCCCTTCACCTTCCGTCCGCGCCATTCGGGCCACAGCAAGTTCAACGCCGCCATCGGCCTGGAGTTCATGCGCGCCGTCCTCAAGCGCCGCTTCGAGCGCTGACCGCGGAGCGCGTCCCGAAGCTCAGCCGGTCGATGCTCACGGCCTTGACCAGGGCGTAGATCTCCTCTCCGACGGAGAGCCGGAGCTCCTCCGCCGATCGCGCAGTGACGCTGGCCCAGAGCGGCGCACCCGCCGAGAGCATCTCCACGTCGCGATAGGGGCCATCGGCCGGATGGAGGGCGACGATCCGCGCCGGAAGGTTGTTGAGAACGCTGATCTCGACCGGCTTCCGCCGGGCCAGGGACACGTCGCGCGCCCGGATGCGCAAGCGGATCGTGCTTCCGACCGCGCCCACGATCCCTGGCACGATGAGGCTGCCACCCTCTCCGAAAGTGAGCCGACTGAGGCTAAAGGCCTGGTCGTGACCCGCGACGGTTGCGCTCAGCACAGCGCCGGCCTCCTCGGCGCCGACGAGCTGCTGGAGCTCCGGCCGGCTGAACACCTCGCTGACCGGACCCTGGGCCGCGACCCGGCCCTGCTCCAGCAGCAGGATGTTGTCCGCCAGCCGCAGAACCTCCGTCGGATCATGGCTGACATAGACGATCGGCAGGCCGATCTCATCGCGCAGCCGCTCGATGAAGGGCAGGATCTCCGCCTTGCGCGCGGCATCCAGAGCCGCCAGGGGCTCGTCCAGCAGCAGGAGCCGCGGATTGCTCAGGAGCGCGCGGCCGATGGCGACGCGCTGCTTCTCGCCGCCGGAGAGATTGGCCGGCCGCCGGGCGAGGAGATGGCCGATGCCGAGGAGCTCGACGATCTCGGGCAGCTTGATCACCCGCTCCGGTGGCGGGATGCGGCGATGGCCGTAGAGCAGGTTCGTGCGGACGCTGAGATGCGGGAAGAGGCGGCCCTCCTGGAAGACATAGCCGATGCGCCGACGCTCCGGCGGCAGATCGATGCCGGTGGCGGAATCGAAGAGCGCGCGGCCTGCAATCGCGATTCGTCCCGCATCGGGGCGGAGCAGCTTCACGCTCGGCTTGCCGATGAAATACATGCGGCTGGTGTCGCCATGCCAGCCATCGAGGATGACGGTGACGTCGATATTGAGGATGTCACCATCCACCAGCTTCCGGTCGCCCGGGATG
>DATBBO010000675.1:0-12843 GCA_036270995.1 Dongiaceae bacterium
CTCCCAGGCTCCCCCGGCGCCTGCCGCGATGGCTGGGAAGAGATCCTGCGCTTCCAGCTCGACATCCGCTTCCGCCCCTGCAACCTCGCCGAGCTCATGCCCCGCCTGCAGGAGCATCTGAAAGCCTAGTCGGCCAGGGACTCGGCTGCCGCCGCCAGACGGCGGGCCAGCTCAAGCGAGAACTGTCGCCCAAGCTTCGTCTGGGCTTTGCGCCAGACCGGGATCGCCGCCTCCAGCCGCCGGGCGCCGGCTTCGGTCAGCCATACCGCGCGGCGGCGGAGATCGGTCTCCACCACAGCGATTTCGATCAGCCCCTCGCTCTCCAGCGTTCGCAGATTGCGCGACAGCGTCGACTGCTCGAGCCCGCTGCGCCGGGCGAGCGCCCCAAGCGTGTCGTCCTCGGCCGCGGCGATCTGCGCCAGCAGGCCGATCTGCGCCGCGCTGAGGCCCGTATCGGAGAGCTCACGGTCGAGGAACTGGGTGATGCGCCGGGCGGCGAGCCGGCTGTTCCAGCCGGCGCAGGCCGCCACGAGATGCCGGGCATCGGCGCGCAGGGTCTTTCGCGGTTGCGTCGAAACGGTCATTGATCTATGTATATACATAATTTGTAGATACATGGAAATAGCCATGAGCGATCCCTCTCGAGACATCCTGGCGCGCATCGGCAATACCTCCCTGCTGCCCTTGCGCCGCATCCGGCCGGCGAACGGCGCCCGCATCCTGCTGAAGCTGGAGAGCGAGAATCCCACCGGCAGCATGAAGGACCGCATGGCGCTGGCCATGATCGAGGCCGCGGAGGCCGACGGACGCCTCCCGGCCGGCGGGAGTGTCGTCGAATACACCGGCGGCAGCACCGGTGTTTCCCTTTCTCTCGTCTGTGCCGTGAAGGGATATCCCCTCCACATCGTGAGCTCGGATGCCTTCGCCCGGGAGAAGCTCGACCACATGGCGATCCTGGGCGCCCGGCTTCGCGTGGTGCCCAGCGATGGCGGGAAAATGACCGAGAGGCTGACCCGCGACATGATCGAAGCGGCGCGCGCCATCGCGGCAGAGACCGGCGGGTTCTGGACCGATCAGCTGAACAACGAGGACCAGCTTGCCGCCTATCGCAAGCTGGCCGAGGAGATCTGGCGCCAGACCTCGGGACGGATCGACGGCTTCGTGCAGGCCGTCGGCACGGCGGCTTCGCTCCGCGGCACCGCCGAAGCGCTGCGCCGCCACGACGGGCGGATCAGGATCGTCGCCGTGGAGCCCGCCGAATCCCCGGTGCTCTCGGGCGGCAGATCCGGCGGCCATAAGATCGATGGGATCGGCGCGGGCTTCGCGGTGCCGCTCTGGCGGCCCGGCATCGCCGACGGGATCGAGCGAGTCTCCACGGAGGAGGCTACCACCATGGCCCTGCGCCTCGCGCGGGAGGAAGGGCTCTTCGCCGGCACCTCTACCGGCGCCAATGTGATCGCAGCACTGCGCCTGGCCGAGCAGCTTGGGCCCGAGGCAGTGATCGTCACGATCATGTGCGACACGGGCATGAAATACCTCGCCACCTATGGCCGTCATCGCGCGTCAGGCCAGCGCCTCCGCGTTGAAAGTGCTTGACTCAGTACGTCTTTTGCGTATATCCTGAAAATCCAGACTTGCGGTCTCTGGCCGCGGGACGGCTTGCGGCGCGAACAGGGGAGGGTGAGCCGCCCGTCTTCATCCCGGAAAGGGAAGGCTCGACTGCAGATTCACTGCAGAAGCAGATGGAGCACTCGCCCGTGGCCGGGGAGAGATTGGCTGTAAATCCGCTGCAGAAACAGCCAGGGAGGCCGCCTCGCCGCGCTGCCAGCCCTCGCGCAAGCGGAGACCCCCCGCGGGTCCGCCGGATCAGGCGATCGAATCGCGGATCAGGGGCGAGGTCGAGCAGTGGATGCCGCCGCCGTTCAGCTGCATCCGGTCATAGGGCACCACGACGACCTCGACATTGTGGCGCGCCAGTTGGTCGAGCGTCCCGTTGGAGGCGCCTTCCGGCATGAGGATCCGGCCCGGCCGCACGGCGAGGCAGTTCACCACCCAGCGGCTATCGGCCGGCGTCACCTCGATGGTCCGGATCTTCAGCGCCTTCAGCCGCTCGAGGAACCAGTAGGGGAGCTGGCCAGGCTCGACGATGGCGAGATCGACATCGATCATCACCAGCGCCCCATCGATATGGATGCGATAGCCGCAGAGATCGACGCAGATCAGCTCGACGCCCTGGCGGCGGAGCACCTCGCCCACCTGGGCGGCGCCGTCGTCGTTCACCCGGATGGAGCGGCCGATGACGGCGGTCTTCGGATTGAGCCAGGCGAAGCTGCCGCCCTCCATGATCGCCGTGCCGTTGAGGGTGCGCAGGATGGGCACGTCATGCTTGGCCAATGTCCGGCTGACGATCCGCTCCTCCCCGCGCCGGATCCGCGGCGCCATGCGGCAGATGATGGCGCCGCCCTTGACCGCGATCACGGAATCCCGGGTGTAGCAGGATTTGAGGCGCCCATCGGCGACGCCCTCGAGGAAGATCACCTCCACCCCTTCCTTCCGCAGGGCCTCGACCAGTGAATCGTGCTGGCGTTGCATCTCGACGACCGGCGGGATGCTGTCGCTCTGCCAGTACCAGCCCTTCTCCGGATCGCCGAAGGAGCCGATCTCCTCGATGCGCTTGGTCGGATCGACGACCTTCATCTCCTCGCCCGGGCGGTGCATCAGGACGCATCTCAGCTGCCCCACATCGTTGTCGCAGCCCCAGGCGCGGCCCCAGACGCGCTCCTGCTCGTCCTGGGTCTCGAAGGCGGGCTCCGGCACCGAGCCGAACATCTTCATCGTCTGGTTATAGATGTGGTTGGCGTGGACATCCGATGGCATGGCGCCTCTCCTCTGCTCAGTTCTGCACGCGGGTTGTATGGCCGCCGTCGACCACGACATTCGCGCCGGTGACATAGGAGGCCATGGGGCTCGCCAGGAAGGCGACGACATTGGCGATCTCCTCGGGCCGGCCCATGCGGCGCAGCGCATTTTCCTCGACGACGGCGCGGAACACCTCGGGCTCCTTCTGTTCGAACTCGTGCCAGAAGCCGCCCTCGAAATAGATCGGGCCGGGGCTCACGGCATTTACCCGGATTCCCTTCATGCCGACCTTGCGGGAGAGCGACTTCACGTAGAACAGAAGCGCCGCCTTCATGGCGCCGTAGGCGACCTCCGGATAGCCGTAATCCTGCACGCCGGAGATCGAGGCGATCGCCACCACCGCGCCTGCGCCCGAGGCCTCCAGCAGCGGAAGTGCCGCCGTGGCACCGGTGAACATATGCATGACGTCGATATCGAAGCTCTTCTTGAAATCCTCGGCGGTGGGATATCCGGCAAGGCCGCTGGCATTGGCGATGAAGATGTCCAGCCCGCCCAGCGCCTTGGCGCCATCGGCGATCCATGCCTCCAGAGCCTTCGGATCGGCGACGTCGAGGGCCCGGGCGAAGACCTTGGCTCCCTTGGCCTCGAGGGCCTGCCGGGTCTCGGCCAGCCGGCCGGGGTCGCGGGCGCAGATGGCAAGAGCTGAGCCCTCGGCGGCGAAGCGCTCGGCGATCGCCCGGCCGATGCCGCGGGTCGATCCCGTCACGAATGCCCGGCGGCCCTTGAGCTGAAGATCCATCGCTTGCTCTTCCTCCTCCGACGAGCCGTCAGCCCGCCGCGACATGGATCGGCGGCCTGCGCTCCCGCCAGGGCATCTCTCGCTCCAACGCCGCGCCGAGCTCGATCAGCAGATGGTCCTCGCCCGGCCGCGCGCCGAGCTGCAGGCCGATCGGCAAGCCGTTGGAATGCATGGCGAGCGGCAGCGACATCGCCGGCTGTCCCGTGACGTTGTAGGCGACCATGAATTGCTGGGAGCTTTCCTCGCGGGTGATGAACTCCTCCGGTGGCAGGTCGATGTTCATGTTGTAGACGCCGAGCTTCGGTCCCGTCTGGGCCGTGGTGGGGGTGAGCCATATGTCATGCTCGGCGAAGAAGGCACCGATGGCGCGCCGCGCCGTGTTCATATGAGCGAGTGCCTCCAGGAAGCGGCGATGAGAGACGCTTCGGGCGAACTCGTAGAAGCGCAAGGTCGCCGCCTCGACCGTGTCGGGGCCGACCTTGCGGCCGGTCTTCTCGCCATAGCCATCGAGCCGGCGGTCGAAGGCGAAGAACCAGACGCCCATGCAGGCGCGGTCGAGGGCGGGGAGGTCGATGGCCGGTGCCGCCTCCCTGACCCGGTGGCCGAGCCTGGCGAGCGTCCTTGCCACCTTCTTCACCGCCGCGGCGATCTCCGGATCGACCGGTGCATCCATCAGCGCTGTCGCTGACCACGCGATCCTGAGCTTCTGGCCAGAAGGCCTGAGATAGGCGGTGTAGCGCTTGGGCGCCGGCTTGATGACGAAGGGATCGCCGGGCTGGGGGATGGCGAGGCAGTCGAGCATCGCCGCCGTGTCGCGCATGGTCTTGGTCTGCACGAAGTTCATGGCCATGCCGTAGCCCCACTCGTCATGGAGGGGCCCCGACGAGATCCGCCCGCGGGAGGGCTTCAGGCCGATGCCCCCGCACCAGGCTGCCGGACCGCGGATCGAGCCGCCGATATCCGAGCCATGAGCCATGGGCACGATTCCGGCGGCGACGGCCGCGGCACCTCCGCCGGTCGAGCCGCTGGCGGAATAGCCCTTTTTCCAGGGCGTGGAGGTGGCACCGTAGAGCAGGTTCTCCGAGGAGCTCGCCATGGAGAATTCCGGCGTGTTGGTGCGGCCCAGGATGTTCAGGCCTGTGGCCTTCAGCAGCGTTGCGAAATTGCTGTCGACCTCTCCCGCCATCCCCCGACAGAGGCGGCTGCAGAATTCCGTCTTGCGGCCCTTGAGATGCGGGCCGACATCCTTGATCAGGAAGGGAACGCCACGAAAGGGCCCGCGCGGCAGCGAGCGGGAATCGAGATCGGCGAACCGGTCGGCATAGATCTCGATCACCGCGCTGAGTTCGGGATTGACCGTCTCGATGGCCTTGAGCGCGCAGGCGGCAAGTTCCCGAGGGCTCACCTCCCGACGCTCGACCAGCCGGGCGAGGCCGATCGCATCCTGGGCCGCATATTCGGCGAGATTCATCCCCCGGTCCTTCGCTTTAGAGCGGATGCAGGCAGGCATGGCTGCGCCCCGCCCCGGCCGGCATGAGCGGCGGCGGAGCAGCGCGGCAGTCCTCGCGGGCGCGGGCGCAGCGCGGGGCGAAGGCGCAGCCCGGCGGCGGGTTCAGCGCGCTCGGCACCTCGCCGGTGACGGCCTTCAACCGGCCGCGCAGCCTGGGGTCGGTCGAAGGCACGGAATCGAGAAGCCCGCGGGTATAGGGATGATGCGGCTGGGCGAAGACCTGCTCCACCGGACCCTGCTCGACGACCCGGCCGAGATACATCACCAGCACCCGGTCGGCGATGTTCTCGACCGTCGCGAGGTTGTGGGAGATGAAGAGATAGCTGAGGCCCAGATTCGTCTGCAGCGCCTGGAGAAGATTGAGCACCTGCGCCTGGACGGAGACGTCGAGGGCCGCGGTCGGCTCGTCGAGGATCAGGAGCTTCGGCTCCAGCGCAAGCGCTCGCGCGATCGCGATCCGCTGGCGCTGGCCGCCGGAGAATTCATGGGGAAAGCGGCTGAGATGCTCCGAGCCCAGCCCGACCTCGTGCAGATGCTTCACCACTTTCTCGGTCAGCGCCCGGCCGCGCAGGCCATAGGCCGTCACCAGCGGCTCGCCCACGATATCCCGGATGCGCATGCGCGGATCGAGGGAGGAATAGGGGTTCTGGAAGACGATCGAGAGCCGCTGGCGCCAGGCCTTCTCGACCTTCTCGCCCGCCCCTTCCAGATCGGCGCCCTCGAAGCGCACGCGCCCGCCATCCGGGCGCGTCAGCCGCAGCAGCGTGAGGGCGACCGTCGTCTTGCCGCAGCCGGACTCGCCGACCAAAGCGAGAGTCTCGCCAGGGGCCATGGAAAAGCTCACATCTTCCACCGCGCGCACCACCCCATGGCGAGTCGGGAAGCGCTTGGTCAGGTTCTCGACCGAGAGGAGCGCCGTCATGGGCCTGCCTGGCTGGCGACGGGAATCGCGGCGGCCTCTGCCGCGCCGCTGGGCGCTGCGAGGGGATAGTGGCAGGCGACGCTGCGCATGCCCGCTACCTCCCTCGCGACGGGATCGTCGGCGGCGCAGCGCGGCCCGGCCGAGGGGCAGCGCGGATGGAAGGCGCAACCAGGCGGCGGGGCCGCCATATTGGGCACCGTCCCCGGGATCTGGGTCAGCACCGAGCGCCCCCGGCCCAGCATCGGCACCGCGCGCAGCAGGCTCGCCGTATAGGGATGCGCCGGGCTCGCGAATAGAGCATCGACCGGGCCCGATTCCACGACACGGCCTGCATACATCACCGCCAGCCGGTCGCAGAGGCTGCCGACGACGCCGAGATCATGGGTGATGAAGAGCACCGTCAGGCCATGCTCGCGGGCGAGGTCGCGCAGCAGAACGATCACCTGGGCCTGGATGGTGACGTCGAGCGCGGTGGTGGGCTCGTCGGCGATCACGAGCTGCGGCCTGCAGGCAAGCGCCATGGCGATCATGACGCGCTGGAGCTGCCCGCCCGAGACCTGATGGGGATATTTATGCAGCGCGACCTTGGGATCGCCGATGCGCACCTCCGTCAGCGCCGCGAGCGCGGCCTGCTCGGCCTCGGCCCGGGGAATCACGCGTACCCGGGCGATGGCGTCGGTCAGCTGCCGGCCGAGGGTGAAGAAGGGATTCAGCGCCTTGCCCGGGTTCTGGAAGATCATCGCCGCGACGGCACCGCGGAGCCTTTCGTTCTCCGCCTCGCTGGCTCCGACGACCTCATGACCGTCGAGCTGCACGCTGCCGGTGACGCGGCCGGGCGGCGGCACCAGGCCGAGGCAGGCAAGCGCGGTCATCGACTTGCCGCTGCCGGACTCGCCGACCAGCCCCATCACCTCGCCCTTGGCAACCTCCAGGTCGGCGCCCCGCACCGCCTTCACCGTGCGCTCGAGACTCGGAAACTCGATCTTGAGATCGCGGATCTCGAGGAGATTGCCCATCACGGGCTCTCCTTCCGCCGGTGCCTCGACCAGGTGGCGCCAGGGCGTAACGGGACTTGTCCGGGGCGCTGTTGCACGATGATCAGTGGCTCGACTGATGCTTGGGGTCGAGGGTGTCGCGCACGCCATCGCCGACGAGATTGACCGCGAGCACGGTGACGAAGATGGCGAGCCCGGGAAAGGCGACCGTCCACCAATTGTCGAGGAACCGGTCGCGGGAAAGGGCGGCCATCAACCCCCATTCCGGCGTCGGCGGCTGGGCGCCGATGCCGATAAAGCTGAGCGAGGCGGCGGCCAGGATGGCATAGCCGAAATCCATCGAGCCCTGAACGATGATGGGAGTCAGCGAATTGGGCAGCGCATGGCGCAGCATGATGCGCACATTCCCCACTCCCATGGCGCGGGCCGCGGAGATGTAGAGCTCGTTTTTGACCCGCATCACGGCGCCCCGGACGATGCGCGAATACCAGGGGAACCAGGAGACGGCGAGCGCGGCCATGGCGTTGAAGAGCCCGGTGCCGAGCGCGGCGGTGATGGCGATCGGCAGCAGCAGCGGCGGGAAGGCGAGGAACACGTCGGAGACGCGCATGAGTGCGGTGTCCAGGCGCCCCCCGAAATATCCTGCGAGGAGACCGATGGGAACGCCGATCGCAATCGCAAGCGAGATGACCACCACCCCCACCATGAGCGAAGTCCGCGCGCCGAACAGGACCTGGGAGAAGACGTCCTGGCCCAGTTCATTGGCGCCCATGAGATGCTGCCAGGTGGGCGGGCTCAGCTTGTCGGCGAAGTTGATGGCGACCGGATCGTAGGGCGCGATCAGGGGCGCGAAGATCGCCGCCAGCACGATCAGGATGAACAGGGTCGAGCCCACGACAAAGAGGACGTTCATCCGGGCGAAATGCAGCGCGCGAGCCGCGAAGGTGATCCTGCGTTCGGGCGTGAGGAGGGCGTTGATGGTCTCGGTTGTCATGCTCGGCGAAGCCTCGGGTCGACGGCGAAATAGAGAAGGTCGACGATCAGGTTGATGGTGAGGTAGGCGGCGGCTAGAAACAGAGTCACGCCGACGGCCGCCGGGTAGTCCGATTGCGTGATCGCCCGGACGACATAGCCGCCGATGCCCGGCCAGTCGAAGACATATTCGGCAACGACGGCGCCGCCGAGCAGATAGCCATAGGTGAGGCCGATCACGGTCAGGAGCGGGATCAGCGTCGCCTTCAGGGCATAGCGGAAATAGACGTCGCGCCGCGGCAGGCTGTAGGCGAAGGCCGTGCGGACGTAGTCCTCGCTCAGCGCCTCGACCATCAGGTTGCGGGTGGTCCGGGCGACCAGCGGCAGGTTCGCCAAAGTGAGAGTCGCCAGCGGCAGCACGATATGCGCGGCGGCGTCGCGGAAGGCGACCCAGTCACCGGCGAGCAGGCTATCGACCAGGTAGAGCCCGGTGACCGCCGGGAACTGGTGATCGAGGAGGACGGTGCTCGCCATGCGTCCTTGCAGCGGCAGCCAGCCGAGCCAGCCGTAGAAGACCATCTGGAGCAGCATGCCCATCATGAAGGCCGGCAGAGCGACGCCCGCGACCGACAGGCTGCGCACGAAATGGTCGATGGGCGAATTCACCTTGACGGCCGAGAGCACGCCGATGGGAACACCGATCAGGATGATGCAGATCATCGCCAGCGTCGTCAGCTCCACCGTCGCCATAAGCCGCTGGCTGATGTCCTGGAGGACGGGCTGGTTGGTGAGGAAGCTCTTGCCGAACTGGCCCCGGCCGATCTCGCCGAGGAAGCGCAGATATTGCCGCCAGAGCGGGAGATCGAGGCCGAGCTCATGCTTCGCGGCGGCGACCTGATCCGGGGTCGGCCGGTGGCCGAGCATCACCTCCACGGGCGAGCCCGGCAGGATATGGGTCAGCACGAAGGTGACGGTGAGCACGCCGATCAGCGTGCCCACCATCAGGATCAGGCGCTGGATGACATAGCGTGCCATGCCAGAGCCCTTTCGCGCCTCGATCGGCGACCGCCGATCAGCTTCCCGTACGGTGCAGGAAGCGGAAGAAGACGGTCTCGTAGGCGGGGTCCGTCGTGATCCCCTCCAGGTTCGAGCGATGGGCGATGATGCGCTTCGTGTCGGCGATGAACATCGCCGCCGAATCGTCGAGCACCTGTTGGTAGGCCTTGCGCCAGTCCTCGTAGCAGGACTTCTTGTCGACCGCTTCGAGCTTCGTGCCGTCGTCGATCCACTTATCCACCTGCGGGTTGGAGTAGTGGCTGAGGTTGAAGCTCACATTCTGATCAGTCTGCGTCTCGAACATCGAGATCGGCTGGATGGTCGCGTAGTCGGGCCAGTTGCGGAAGGGGAAGACGTTGAACGAGGTGTTGAGATGCTTCTGCTTGTCCCACATCACGCCCCATTCGCCCTGGACGATGTCGACCTTGACGCCGACCTTGGCAGCATTGGCCTGATAGAGCAGCGCGATGTTCTTCAGCACATCGACGCCGCCATAGGCGACCCAGGTGATCTTCCACTGGTCCTTCGGCACGCCGGATTCATCCAGCAGCTTCTTGGCCAGATCGAGATCGAATTTGGGCATGTCGTACTTGACCGCTCCCGGCATGGCCATCGGCGTCGGACCCTGCGGTACCGAGGCAAGCCCCGCATAGAGCTGAGAGCTGACGGTGTCGTAGTCCATGATGTGCGTCAGCGCCTCCCGGAACTTCAGATTGTCCGTCGGCGGAAGCTTGGTGTTGATCGGCGCGGGCAGGTACTGCCAGGACTCGACAACGTCGACGTGGATGTTCGGATCCTGCTGCAGCGTCTTGACCATGTCGAAGGGGATCGTGGCGAAGGTCATGTCGGCCTCGCCGGATTTCAGCATCTGCAGCTGGGTCCCGACCTCCGACACGATGCGGACGACGATCCGGTCCGCCTCATTGCCCTTCCAGCCACCCCAGTAATCGGGATTCTTCTCCAGCACGATCTGCTGGTTCGGGATCCACTGGGTCACCTTGTAGGGGCCGGTGCCGTCCTCATGGCCCTGCTGGAACCAGGCATTGCCCTTCGCCGCGGCCGCTGCCGAGTACATCTCCGCGGCATAGGAGCCCGAGGAGATCAGGTCGATGGGGAGCGGATCCTTGGTCTTGATGACCAGGGTCAAATCGTCGGGTGCGGTCACGGTCGCCCCGCCCCAGAGATACTGGGCGCCCTGGTTCATCTTGATGTTGCGGTCGAGCATGGTCTTGAGGCTCTGCGCCGTCATCGGCTCGCCGCTGTGGAACTTCACATTCGGACGAAGCTTGAAGGTCCAGGCAAGCCCGTCATCGCTCACCGACCAGGAGGTTGCCAAAGCCGGCTCGAGCTTGGCCTCCTTGGTGTTGTAGCGGGTCAGCGGGTCGTAGATGTTGTTGAGCACATAGGACTCATGGCCATAGGCGACCGCCGGGTCCCAATCCTTCACATCGATGCCGTCGACCACCGTCAGGGTGGTCTCCGCCCTGGCCGGTGCGGCCTGCCAGGCGACGGCGACGCAAGCCACGGCGATCGTCGCCGCGGTCAGTTTCGAAAAGATTTTCATGCTTGGCTCCATTCTCCCTGTTCGGCCCCGGTCCGGCTCTGCCGGCCGCGAAGCCGCGATTGCTTGGGTCGACCGGGAGGCGCACCACCCCGCAGCGTCTGGCCGCAACGGGAGCGATTTGCATCCCGGATCGCCGATCACTATCGTATTTGAGCGTCGCACAGCTTTCCAGTGGCCACCACCTCTCATGTCGCGCCCCGGCTCTTCCCTCCCGCCGGACCCGAATCCGACGGATCGCCTCCCTTGACCCCCGTGGCTGCCTCCCCTGCTTGGCTCCGGCCCCTGCTGGAGCCGCGCTCCATTGCCATCGTGGGTGCCTCCGAGAGGCCCGGCTCCTTCGGCCGCTCGACCCTGACCCAGGCGCTGGCCAACGGGTTCAAGGGCGAGATCTACCCGGTCAACCCCAATCAGCGGCAGATTTTGGGCCTCAAATGCTACTCCTCCCTCGCCGAGCTGCCGCGGGCGGCCGATCTCGCCGTGCTCGCTGTGGCCAATTCCGGGCTGGAGGCACAGACCAGGCTCGCCATCGAGACCGGTTGTGGGTCCGCGACTATCTTTGCGAGCGCTTATCTCGAGGGGGACCACCCGCCTCTCCTGGCAGAGCGCCTGGCCGGCCTCGCCCGGGATGCCGGCCTGCCGGTCTGCGGCGCCAATTGCATGGGCTTCTTCCATCCCGCCCGCAGGGTCAATGCCGCGTGGTACCCTGCCGGATTGGTCCCGGCGGGCCCCATCGGGCTCATCACCCATTCGGGCTCGCTCTTCCTCTCGCTCGCCGCCAATGATCCGCGGATCGGCTACAGCCTGATCGTCTCCCCGGGCCAGGAGCTCACCGTCACGGCCGCCGACTACATGCATTACATGCTGGAGGACGGCACGACGCGGGTGATCGCGCTGTTCCTGGAGACGGTGCGCAATCCCGCGAGCTTTATCTCCGCCCTGGAAAAGGCCAATGCCCGAGACATCCCGGTCGTCGCCCTGAAGGTCGGAAAGACGGCCGAAAGCGCCCGCCTGGCCCGCAGCCATTCCGGCGCCATCACCGGCGACGATGCCGCCTATGAAGCGCTGTTCGAGAAATACGGGGTGCTTCGGGCGCGAACCGTCGACGAGCTGATGGCGACCGCCCTCCTCATGTCCCACGGCAAGCGGGTGGCTGAGGGCGGGGTCGCGGCCGTTCTCGATTCCGGCGGCGCACGGGGCCTCTTCATCGACCTCGCCGACGAGCTCGGGGTGCCGATCGCCAAGATCTCGGCCGAGACCGAGCAGAAGCTTCGCGACCGGCTGGATTACGGGCTCGAGCCGGTCAACCCCGTCGATGCCTGGGGCACCGGTCATGACGCCACCGGGATCTTCCGCGATTGCCTGCAGGCGGTGGTCGACGATCCCGCCTCGGCGCTGGGCATCCTGATGACCGATGTCAGCAATGACGAGGATCCGGTGAGCGATGACTTCGCCCAGCTCACCGTCGATGTCAGCGAGAAGACCGGCAAGCCGATCATCATGGCCCATCATTGGACCCATCTGCGCGGCCGCCAGATCCTTGCCCGCATCGGCGCCAAGGGTGTGCTCAGCATCGAGGGCACCGAGACCCTCTTTCTTGCCATCCGCCACGCCTTCGCCCATCGCGACTTCCGCGCTTTGCCGCCGCTCGCCCTGCCGCCGGCCCCGGCGCCCGCAGTCATCGGCCGCTGGCGCCAGCGCCTGGCGAAGCCCGAGGCGCTGGACGAGGCCGAGAGCTTGGCCCTGCTGGCGGATTTCGGCATCGCCAATCCTGGATTCGAGATCGCCCGGTCGGCATCCGAGGCGGTCGCGGCAGCGGAGCGCCTGGGCCTTCCCGTGGCGCTCAAGACCGCGACGCCCGGCATCCACCATAAGAGCGAGGTGGAGGGCATGCGCCTCGGACTCGCGACGGCCGGGGAGGTGGCGCTGGCCTATGAGGCGCTGGCGCGGTGCCTCGGACCCCGGGTGATTGTCGCCGCCATGGCGAAGCCCGGCATCGAGCTTGCCCTCGGCCTCGTCCGGGACAGCCAGTTCGGGCCGATCATGATGGTGGGGGCCGGGGGAACGCTGATCGAGGTGCTGCGCGACCGGCAGGTCGCCCTTCCGCCGCTGGACGGCCTCAGGGCGATGCGCCTTCTCGACCGGCTCAGGCTCCGGCCGCTCCTGGAC
>DATBBO010000676.1:0-17653 GCA_036270995.1 Dongiaceae bacterium
GGAGTTGCGTCCGCCATAGAGCAGGCGCGAGGCGACGTCGCGCCCTTGCGCGTCCGCGCCGAGGAAATAGTTGCGGATGTCCCAGGTCGGACCCAGGGGCACGGAGCCCAGCCCCAGCCCCTCGGTCGAAGGCTCGATCAGGGCGACGCTCTGGCCGTCGACGATGGTCGTCCCGTCGATATTGGAAGTGAAGGGATCGGTATGAGCGATGTACTCGGCGTAGAGAGGTGCCGCCAGACAGAGCAGCACGATCAGCACGAAAAGCCCGAGCGCGCCCATGGCGGCCCGGTCGGCGACGAGCTTGCGCAGCGCCCGCGCCCAGGGACCGAGGGCAGGCCGCTCTTGAGCGGCCGCCCCCTGCCCCATTTCCGTCGTAACCGGTAGGTCCGTCATCCTGACGACGTCTTCCGATGAGCCGGTTGTCGGATCAGCCGATGGCCGATCCGACAACCACCGGATCTACTGGATCCAGGACGCCGTGTGCTGCCAGTAGTACTGGGCATTGAACACGTAGTTCTTCACGCGCTTCGACAGGAAGTCGATGTATTTCGGCGTAAACAGCACCGCAACCGGCGCCTGGTCGGTCGTCAGCCTGTCGATCACCGCCCATTGCTTGTTGGCGGCCGCCGGATCGGTGACGCCGAGAGCGAGGGCGGCGTCCATCTTGGCCTGGATGTCCTTGTCGCAGAACCCGGCGATGTTCGGCGAATTGTCCGAGCCCGGATGGAAGGTGCCGCAGCCCAGCAGCACGTTCAGGAAGTCGGAGGCAGCCGGGTAGTCCTGGTACCACTGCGAGACGCTGATCTGGACCTTGTTGTTGGTGTTCTGGATATAGGTGAACTGGATGTTCTGGGAGAGCGCCTTGACGCTGGCGTCATAGCCGATCGCCTTCAGCACGCTCTGCAGATATGTGCCGATGGAGCGGTCGACGGTCAGGTCCTGGACGATGATCGTGACCTTCTGCCCGGCGGTCCCGGATTCCTTCACCAGCTCGCGGGCCTTGGCCAGATCCGGCGCCGTCCACTTCGTGCCGGGGTTCTTGGTGTAGGGGCAATAGGGCTCATAGCCGGGGAAGCCCGGCGGCAGGACCTGACAGGCGGGCTGCGCCAGCACCTTGCCGCCGAAGAGCTTCACTGTCGCATTGCGGTCGATGGCGTAGTTCACCGCCTGACGCGCCTTGAGGTTGTTGAAGGGCGGGATGTTGACGTTCATCGGCGCATACCACATGGCCGTCAGCGTATTGATATGCACCTGGCTCTTGTACTTGCTGCCGATCTCGGCGAGGCGATCGGGCGGCGGCTGGTCGAGAGTCCAGTCGGCCTGGCCGTTTTCGATCGCGGTGATCTGGGCCTCCTGGGTCAGGCCGAAGTCGTAATGGACCTCGTCCGGATAGCCATCGGGCTGGGCGTCCTTGCTCCACTCCTTGAAATAGGGATTGCGGACGACCTTCAGCTGCTTGTTGGGATCGTAGGCGGCGAACATATAGGCGCCGGTCCCGACGATGGGCGTGCTGCCCATATCCTTGGCGGGGGTATCCGCCGGCAGGATCACCCCATGGGGCACGGCGAGCTTGTCGAAGAACTCGGCATCGGGGGCCACAAGATGAATGGTGACCGTGTTCGCCGCCTCATCGGCGACGACACCGCCATCGAGGGTGCAGGTCGCCGGCGTCTTCAGGCAGGCATCGGCGCCGACGATGCCGTTGTAGAAGGAGCCGGCGGTCGGGGTCGAGACCTTGAAGATGCGCTGGAAGGAGGCGACCACGTCCTTGACCGTGAGCTCGCGCCCGTCGGCGAACTTGATGCCCTTGCGAATCTTGAAGACATAGGTCTTGCCGCCGTCCTGAGGCGTGGGCATCTCCTCGGCCAGATCCGGCACGATGGTGAAGCCCTCGCTGCCGGCCGCGTGCTTGAAGGTGACCAGACCGTCATAGACGTACTGATAGATGGTCCAGTATTGCAGCGTGTAGTTGATCTTCGGATCGAGGCTGCCGCCGGCCGCCTGCGAGAGCAGGCGCATCGTGCCGCCCCGATGATCCGCTGCAGCCGCCGGCTGCAGGCTCGTGGCCATCAGTCCCGCGGCAGCCACGGCTCCCATCAGCCAAGTTGTTCGACTCATGATTGCCTTCCTTTCATCCCTGTTTGGTTGACGTCAGTCCGTCCTTTGTCGACTCTATTCCCCTCGGCGTTCATTTGCGGCCAAAAAATCCGCTACCAGCTTGAGGCAGACCTCGCCCTCTTCAAGATGCGGCAGGTGGCTCGATTCCTCGAAGACCGTCCAGCGGACATCGGGAATCCGATCGGCATAGGGCTGGACCGTTGCCGGCGTCGCTTCGTCATGGCGCCCGGAGATCAGCAGCACCGGCGCCTGGATGCGCTCCAGCCGGTCGATGATGCTCCAGGTCTTGAGGGTGCCTATCACATGGAATTCGCTGGGCCCGTTCATGGTGTGATAGACGGTCGGGTCTTCCTGCATGTAGCGGAAGCTCCGGTTCAGCGATTCCGGCCAGGGATCGAGACGGCAGAGATGGCGGTCGTAGAACACCCTCACCGCTGTGGCATATTCTGGAGAATCCGTCGTGCCTGCGGCCTCGTGCCGGAGTAGCGCCTGCTGCACCTCCGGCGGCAGCGCCTCGCGCAGGCGATCGGCCTCCTGGACCCAGAGCACCATCGAGGCGGGCGAATCCGAGATCACCAGCGAGTTGAGGCCCGCGGGTCGGCGCACGCCATGCTCGGCCCCCAGCATGCCGCCCCAGGATTGGCCGAGAAGGTGATAGCCCTTCTCGATCCCGAGATGGCGAAGCAGGTTGTCGAGCTCTGCCAGGAACAGCTCGACCGTCCAGAAATCGGCGCCCTTCTCGCGGAGATGGGTGGAGCGGCCAGCGCCGAGCTGGTCGTAGAAGATGACGGCGCGGCCCTCGGCCGCCAGGCGCGAATAGGGCTCGAGATAGTCATGGGTCCCACCGGGCCCGCCATGGAGCGTCACCAGCGGCAACTTGCCGGAGCCCAGATCGCCGACCACGCGATACCAGGTGCGATGGCCGCGGAACTCGGCATGGCCTTCCTTGCTCGGCAGTGCGGTGCCGCTATCCAAGGAACTCGCCTCCGCTACAGGTCGCCGCTGTCATTTGTCGTGCTGGGCGAGGAACTCGCCGACGACCTGAAGACAACGTTCGATCTCCTCCACATGGGGCATGTGGCTCGAATTCTCGAAGATCGTCCAGCGCACATCGGGGATGTGATCAGCATAGGGCTGCACCGTCGCCTTGGTCGCCTCGTCATGGCGCCCGGAGATCAGCAGGGTCGGCGCCTGGATGCGGTCGAGCTTGTCGATGATGCTCCAGCTCTTGAGGTTGCCCACGACATGGAATTCGCTCGGCCCGTTCATGGTGTGATAGACGGTCGGATCCTCCTCGATGGCAGCGAAGGTGCGGGCGACCTCCGGCGGCCAAGGCACGCGGCAGACATGCCGGTCGTAGAAGACCCGCACCGCCTTGGCATATTCCGCAGAGCTGGTGGTGCCCGCCTTCTCATGGGCCAGCAAGGTTGCCTGCACATCGGCGGGCAGCTTCTCGCGCAGCTCATTGGCTGCCTGCAGCCAGAGCTCCATGGAGGCCGGGGAATCGGCGATCACCAGGGCCTTCAGCCCCTTGGGGCGGCGCACCGCATGCTCGGCCGCCAGCATGCCGCCCCAGGACTGGCCGAGAAGGTGGTAGCGCGCGGCGATGCCCAGATCGGCGAGCAGGTTGTCGAGCTCGGCGAGGAAGAGCTGCGGCGTCCAGAAATCGGAGCCCTTGTCCCGCAGATGGGTCGAGCGGCCATTGCCGAGCTGGTCGTAATGGACAACCGCACGTCCGTCCTTCGCCAGGCCCTTGAACGAATCGACATAGTCATGGGTGCAGCCGGGGCCGCCATGGAGGATGACGAGGGGTGGCTTGCCACCCTCGAGGTCGCCGGTGATGCGGTACCAGGTCCGATAGTCCCGGAAGCTGGCATAGCCTTCCCGGGTCTTGGCGTTCGGCGCGCCCATGGGTGTTCCAGATGCCTTCCCTGTCTTCAGGCCCGAGCCGAGCCGTCGGCTACGACATTTTGTCGGCTAGGCTAGTGACCGCACCCGCCGATGTAAAGTGCCGGCGCTGCAGTGCACAAAAGCGTGACGGCGCGGCGACGGAAAAATAGTCCCGGGCCCGGCACCCCCGCTACCTATCAAAAATGAGAGGATTGGCAACTTGACCCCGGCGGCCGAATCGCTAGCGTCGGAGGCCGTGACCGTCGAACCGGCCCTCTTCGCTCAAGCCCTGGCCCGGGCGCGCAGCATCCCCGAGCGAGTCGATCTCGCCGCCCGAGAGCTGCTGAAGCTCGGCTTCGATTCCATGTGCTACGACTTCACCCCGGTGCCGCTCAGCCATCAGGGCCAGGTCATCGCGCCCAATCTCGTCGAGCCGCGCAATGTGCCGGAGAGCTTCACCCGGCTCTGGCTCGAGAAGGGCTATGCCGAGATCGACCCGGTCCAGGCGCTAGCCGTGCGCGCCAACCTCCCCTTCGTCTGGTCGGTGCTGGAGGACAGCCGCTCGGCCTTGCGCCAGGTGCTCTCGCCCGCCCATGCGCCGGTGGTCCGCTATCTTCGGGACACGCGCATGAGCGTCGGCATCACCACGCCCCTGCATCTGCCGGGCGGGGAGTTCGCGACCTTCACCGGCGTCAGGATCGATCCTGAACCCGGCTTCGAGGCGGATGCGGAGCATCATCTCAGCGATGTCGCCCTCATCGGCGGCCTGCTCCATGCCAGCATCTATCCTTGCCTCGACAGCAAGATGCGAACCTGCCGCCATGTGCAGCTGACCCGCCGCGAGCGGGAATGCCTGGAATGGTGCGCCCAGGGGCTGACCACCAAGGAGATCGCCGCCCAGCTCTGCCGCTCGGCGGCGACAGTCACGCTCCATCTGGAGAACGCTGCCCGCAAGCTGGGTGCCCGCAACCGCGCCCAGGCCGTGGAGCGGGCCGCCCACTACCACTTCCTGGAAGGCGTGCACTGAAAGCTGCGAAGTGGAAGCCTTCGCCTCTCTTCCCCCTACAAGGGGGGCGGGGAAGACCAGCAAATCCCGCGCCGCCTGGGCTTCAGAGCCCGGCCGACTAGCCGGCGGAGGTACCGCCGCTGACCCAGCCATTGGGCCCCTTGCAGAGCCTGACCGTGTCCTCGGTCATCTTTTCGTTCTGCACCGCGGTCTCGCGGATGTAGCGGCAGGTCCGCCCGCTGCTGTCGGTGAAGAGGGCGCCCACCGCCGTCGCCGTGCCGGAAGCCTCCGTCTGGAAGAGGACATTGGTCTTGCTCCAGGTGATGGTCGTGCCGGTATTCGCTTCGGCCGCCCTGGCTGCGGCCTGACCCGCGGCCTCTTGGGAGTGCCGTCGAGGGCATTCGACAGGCGGTTACCGATCAGGCCGCCGGCGGCCATGCCGATGATGACGCCGGCCGGGCTGCCGGAGATCGCATAGCCGATCAGGCCGCCACCCGCCGCGCCCAGCCCGGTGCCGGCGGTCTCGCCCGAGCTCATATTGCCCACACCGCCCGAGGAGTTGCAGGCCGAGAGAATGAGACAAGCGGACAGGCCAAGGGCCGCGCCAAGCGACTTACACGTCATGCTGGATTCCCCATTGGATGCGACTCGGCGCTAGGCTCGGCGGTTTCTCCGGCAAATTCAAGCAAGTTGGCCGTCCCCGTTTCGTCATCGAACCGTCAAGGGAGGGGAACGTCCCTCTGTCATGCTCGTCATGATGCGGTCGTCCGGCCGCGCTTTCCCTTGGAGGATGCGATGAGAAAAGACCTTGGCCTTTATGCCGCCCTGATTCTCTCAAGCTCCCTGCTGGCGGGGAGCGCCGGCGCGATCGAACCCTTGGGAGGGAGCGATTTCAACGTCAAGGCCAAGGTCGATCTGAAGACCCTCGACCGCAGCAACTTCGTCGCGGTCCTGACCCCGATCGCCAAGGGCGAAGGGGCCAGCGAGCTGGTCTTCTACGACTTCGCCGACACGCTCTGCGACCTGCTGGCCAAGGAATCCCAGGGCTTCACCGACCAGACCGGCATCAAGGTCAAGCATGTCTGCGTCGACGGCGATACGGCGACGCAGCAGATCATCGCGGCCAAGCAGTCCGGCAGCAAGCCGCCGGTGGATGTCTTCTTCGGACCCAACAATTCCATGCGGGCGATGACCAAGGCCGGGGCGATCGCCAATCTGCCGCTCGTGACGCTGGTTCCTCAGGCCCAGGATCTGGACCAGGAGGCGGCGCTGCGCTCCCGCGGCTTCCAGCATGGCGGCACGGTGCTCCCCTTCCACCGCAACCAGACGGTGATCGCCTATGACGCCGCCAAGATCTCAGCGCCGCCCTCGGGGCTGGTCGAGATCTTCGATTACGCCAAGGCCCATGACCTGAAGGTGGCGGTGACCAACCCAACCAAGGGCGGCAGCGGCTCGGGCTTCATCGAGAGCGCGCTGTTGGCGCTGGCGCCGGAATGCAAGAACGACCTCTATGATTTCTCCCTGACCGAGGACCAGGCCAAGGCCGTGGCGGCGCGCTGCATGCCCAAGGTCGTCGCCTTCTTCAAGGAGCGCCAGGGGCTCATCGACTATACGAACGGCAATGAGAACTCGATCCAGGAGATCGCCAACGGCGTGGTCGGCTTCGCCACGGTCTGGGAAGACGATCTCTATACCCTGGCCGCCAAGGGCATGGTGCCCAAGACCGTGAAGCCCATGCTGCTCGCGACCGGCGAGGTCGGCGATGGCGACGGGCTCTTCGTCGTCTCCTCCACCGACAAGGTCGAGGCGGCGCTGCTCTATGTGAATTTCCTGATGGGCGACCAGGTCCAGATCGACAAGCTGGAGCAGACCGGCAGCCGCACGGCGCGCCTGGATCTGCAGACCGCCGGCAAGATTCCGGACCGGCTTGCCACATATCTCGTGCCCGACCAGCTCTATCACGAGCGGACCCGGGCGCGGATCAACGGGCAGATCAGCGACGCGGCGGCGGACATCTTCGTCGCCCAAGTGATCGCCCAATAGCCGGGCCGGCGCCTTGCTCTCCCTCTCGGGAGTCGCCAAGCGCTACGGCGGGGATGTCGCGGTCGAGGATGTGGATCTGGAGGTGGCGGCCGGGGAGTTCTTGACCCTCCTCGGCCCCTCCGGCTGCGGCAAATCTACCCTGTTGCGCATCATCGCGGGTCTGACCGACCCGGACCGGGGGCGGGTGTGGCTCGAGGGCGAGGAGGTGCAGGACCTCCCCGCCCATCGCCGGCGCACGGCGATGGTCTTCCAGAGCTATGCCTTGTTCCCGCATATGACGGTGGCCCGCAATGTGGCCTTCGGGCTCGTCATGCGTGGCCTCGATCGGCAGCAGATTCAGCGCAAGGTGGCTGACGCCCTCGCGCTGGTGGAGCTCGAGGGCCTCGCCGGGCGCTATCCGCGCGAGCTCTCCGGCGGGCAGCAGCAGCGCGTGGCGCTGGCCCGCGCGCTGGTTACCGAACCCAAGGTGCTGCTGCTGGACGAGCCGCTGTCCAATCTCGACGCCAAGCTGCGCGACCGGCTGCGAATCGAGCTGCGCGCCCTGCAGCGCCGCCTGGCGCTCACCACCCTCTTCGTCACCCATGACCAGGCGGAGGCCATGGCGCTATCCGACCGCATCGCCGTCATGACCAAGGGGCGGCTGGTGGAGACCGGAACGCCGGAAGAGATCTACAGCCGTCCGAAGAGCCGCTTCGCCGCCGAGTTCGTCGGCGTCGCCAATCTCCTGCCCGGCGAGCTTCGCGGCGAGGTGGTTACCACCGCCGTGGGCCGCTTCACCGTCTCCGCGCAGAGGGCATCCGCCGGCGAGGTCGCCATCTGCCTCAGGCCCGAGGACATCGCATTCGCCGCCGAGGGCCCGGGCCTCCCGGGCCGCCTCACCCATGTCACCTATGCCGGCCCCTTCCAGGATTGCATCGTCGAGCTGGAGCCGAGCGGGCTCCTGCTGCGGGCCCATGTGCCGGTCCGGCCCTGGCATATCGGCGGGCGCGTGGCGGTGCGCCTGCCGGCGCGGGCTGCGGTGCTGGGCGAATGAGCACGCTTGCCGCAGTACCGTCCGAGATCGCAGCACCCCGGCGCGCCATCCGGCGCCGACGCCGCCGGCGCATCGGGACTCTGCTGCTGCTCCTGCCGGGGGCGGGGTTCATCGCCGTCGCCATGATCGCCCCACTGCTGCAGCTCGCCCTCGGCAGCGTCGGGCTGACGGGCCTCGGGGCGAGCGAAGGCTTCAGCCTGGCGGCATTCGGCACGGTGCTGGCCAACCCGATGATGCGGGACGCCTTCCTGTTCAGCCTGCGCCTCGCACTCGCGACGACGGTGCTGGGCGTCGTCGCCGCCCTCGCGCTCGCAGCCCTGCTGATGCTGAGATTTCCCGGCCGGCGCCTGGTGATGCTGCTCTACAAGCTGCCCCTGGTGGTGCCGAGCCTGATCGCCGCCTTCCTCATCCTGACCATGATCGGTCCCGGGGGCATGGGTGCGCGCTTCGCGATGCAACTCGGCCTCGGCTGGCCCCAGCTCGTCCATGACCGGGCCGGCATCGGCATCATCCTGGTGCTGCTCTGGCATCAGATCCCGGTGACTCTATTGATCCTGCTGGCCGTGGTCGGCTCGATCCCGCGCGACCTGATCGATGCGGCCCGCAATCTGGGCGCCACCGCGCCCAGCGTCTTCCGCCATGTGATCCTGCCGCTCGCCCTTCCCGGAGTCTCCGCCGCCGCCCTGCTGGTCTTCATCGATTGCTTCGGCGCCTTTGCCGTGCCCTCGCTGCTGGGGCCCGCCTATCCCCAGGCCCTGCCGGTCATGATGACGACGGAATTCCTGGAGCGGGCCCATTGGCAGGTGGCCTCCGCGATCGGCGTGGTGATGACGATCACCACCATCGCGGTGATGGTGCTCTATCACCGCCTGATAGCGCGGGCTGATCGCGAGCGTGCCGGATGAACCCGGTCTGGAGCCTTCGCTCGCCGCTGCTCGGCTGGTGCCTGGGCTTCGCGGTTCTGGCAGGCGCCGCTCTCGTCTTCGCGCTGCCCATCGCGACGGCGGTGCTGTGGTCGCTGGTGGATCCGGAGGTCGGATGGTTCCCGCCCCACATTCTGCCGGCCAGCCTGTCGTTCGCCAACTGGCACGACATGCTGGCGGTGCCGGAGCTCGAGGAGGCGCTGGGCCGCAGCTTCCTGATCGCCGTGCTCGTCACCTCGCTCTGCGCGATTCTGGGCCTGCCCACGGGCTATGCCCTGGGCCGCGGGCGTTTTCCCGGCCGGCGAGCAATCGAGGTTCTGGTGCTGACGCCGCTGATGATGCCGGGCATCGTGCTCGCCATCGGCCTCGGCGGCATCTTCATGCGCATCGGCCTCAGCCAGACCCTGACTGGCGTCGTGCTGGTGCAGACCGCGGTCATCCTGCCGCTTTCGATCCGCATCCTGGCGGCGACCGCCCAGTCCATTCCCTCCGATCTCATCGACGCTGCGACCAATCTCGGCGCCGGCCCAGCGTCGCTGGCGCGCCATATCCTGGTCCCGCTGCTGCTGCCTGGTCTGCTGGCGGCGGCCCTGCTCAGCTTCATCGCCAGTCTCGAGGAGTTCCTGCTCTCCTTCGTCGTCGGCATGCCCACGATCCAGACCCTGCCCATGCTGCTCTGGGCCTATCTCGGCGGGCGCTCGGCGATCCTGAGTTACGCCGCGGTCGTCACCGTGGCGCTGCTGATCCCGACCCTGCTCGTCCTGGTCGTCGTGGAGCGGGTCCTGAAGCAGGAGTATCTCGCCGCCGGATTCGGCAAGGCCTAGCAGAGGAGATCGTCATGAAGCTACTCGTCGACCCGGGGCAGCCGCCCTTCACCTCGGCCCATCGCGGCTTCTCGACCGCAGCACCGGAAAACACCATGGCGGCGCTGGAAGCGGCCTGGAAGGCCGGTGCCACCGCGGTCGAGATCGATGTAAGGCTCTCCAGCGATGGCGAGCTCCTGCTGATGCATGACCGCGACGTCAAGCGCACGACGAACGGCCGGGGGCCCGTCTCGGAGCTGAGCTGGGCCGAGCTCCAGCGCCTCGATGCCGGAAGCTGGTTCGCCGAGCGTTTCACCGGCGAGCGCATTCCCAGCCTGGAGGAGGTACTGATCTGGGCCCGGGGCAAGGTCGGCCTGCTGGTAGAGCTGAAGAACTTCCCCGAGCGCGATCCGCGCTATATCGATCATCTGCTGGCGCTCTTCCGCCGGCTCGACGCGGCGGCGGACAACGTGATCATCGGCTTCGACCACCCGACCCTGGCGGAGATCCACCGCCGCGAGCCGGACTGGCCTCTGCAGATGATCTATAACGCCCGCCTGAGCGATCCCGTCGGCGCGGCAAAGGCCTGCGGGGCGATCATGGCCTCCATCGAGTCGGAGTTCTGCGTCGCCGAGGATGTCGCCCTCTTGCATCAAGCGGGCATCTCGGTGCTCACCCCCACCCGCTCCATCGCCCATGCCCGCGAGCTCCATGCGATCGGCGTGGATTTCATCGAGGGGGACGACACCGCCATGCTGGCGGCGGCGGTGGCCACCATCAGCCGGGATCTCGCCGTTGCGCTATAGCCGGGCCGAGGTCGCCCGCACAGATCACTGGGTCGCGGGTCGATCTCGGCGGGAATGATACGTCAGCCCGCCTGCGCGGCTGCGGCGGCGATCTTGTCGGCGAGCTGGCCCAGGGCCTGGCTCATGGCGGCGACGATGTCGGGGATGGCATCGGAGGCGGGCTTCACCGTAAGACGGTTCGAATCCTCGGCGATGAGGCTGGCCCCCCGCAGGGTCCAGCGCGCCGCCAGCACCACGGTGCCGTCGGGATCGGGGTCGAAGCGCGAGAAGTCGACCTGGACCGAAGCCGCGGAATTGGTCGACGTCGGGCTCTCCTCGCGGAAGACCTGGGTCTTCGGCAGGCGCTGGGCGAGATCGCCGAGCAGGACGCGGGTGACCATGTCGGCGAAGGGCTCGCCCCACCGGTCGAACTCGGAGACATCGAGCTGATAGGGTCCGCCATGCTGAATGATCTGCGGCCGGTCGAGGTATTTCGGGATCGCGGCGCCCACCACCGAGAGCGTGGCCGGCCCGCCGGCAAGCTGGGTTCCGGGCTGGATCGCCAGGGTATAGATGCGCGGCTGTGGGCTCTGGGCACAACCAGCCAGGATCGCGACCGGGCCCAGCGTCCCCAGGCCGAGCCCAACCGAGAGAAGGCCGCGCCGCGTCATTCCAATGCCGGTCATGGCGGTCACTTCTCCGTCTTGCCTTGCAGCAGCGCTTCCGGATGCTGCTCGAGATAGTCGGTGAGGACGCGGATCGAGCGCGCCGCGTCCTTGAGCTGAGACATCAGATTGTCGAGGTCGCGCTTGAACTGCGAGTTGGCCCCCAGCGTCTTGTCCGCCGAGGCAAGGGTCAGGGTCGCCTGGTCGAGGGCTGTCTGGCCCGCGGCCGCAGCGCCCTTGAGCGCGGCGAGCAGCGGGCCCAGATCGACGTTGAGGTTCCTGGTCAGCGACTTCACCGAGAGCAGCGCATCGTTCAACGACTTCACCGCCTGGCTCAGCTCCGGCCCGTTCAGGAGCTTCGAGGCGCCCTGCAGCGTCTCATCCGCATGGGCCATGACCTTGTCCAGCGGCAGGTCGGCGAGCTTCGCCAGCAGCGCGTTGACCGAGCGCATGAGGCCCTGCATGTCGGAGGGCACCGAGGGCAGCTCGGGATACTTGCCCTTGTGGTTGATCTCCGCCGGCGGTGCGTTGGGGAAGAAATCGAGGGAGACCATGAGCTGGCCGGTCAGCAGGCTCGCCGATTGGAGCTGGGCGCGCAGCCCGTGCTTGACGAGGGCCTCCAGGATGACCTCGCTCTGATCCGCCGTCGAATTGCCGCCCTCCATCTGGATGCGCTCGGTCTCGAGCTCGATGGTCACGGGCACATGCAGGGTGAGGGTCTTGGGATTCAGCTCCATATGCACATCGGTGACCTGGCCGACGGTGATGCCGCGCAGCTGGACGGGCGCGCCCACCTGAAGCCCGGCGACGGAGCCGAGGAAATAGACGAGATAGGGCGCCTTGTGGGTGTAGATGGCGCTCTCGACGCTGTCGGCATCGTCATAGAGGGGGAAGAGCGTCTGGGCCCGCGCCGGCGCGCCGATGCGCGCGGTAGAGGGTGTATCGAAGACCACCCCGCCGCCCAGCACCGCATCCAGGGATTCGAGCTGGACCTTGAATCCGCTGGTCGTGGTCCTCAGCGAAATGCCGGAGGCATTCCAGAAACGGCTGCCGGCATAGACATAGCCCGCATAGGGATCGCGCACGAAGATGTGGAGGCGCAGCGGCTTGTCGATCCCCTCCAGCTCATAGCCCGTGACCTCGCCCACCGTGAGGCCCCGGAAATAGACCGAGGAGCCGACCGCAATATTGCCGAGGCGGTTGGTCACCAGCAGAAACTCGCGGCCGGGCTCGCCCGAGCGCACCACCGGCGGCTCCTCGAGCGCGGTGAACTCCCGGCGCGGCTTGCCCAGCCCCGGATCGAGCTCGATATAGGAGCCGGACAGCAGCGTCTCGAGGCCCGATATGCCGGAAAGGCTGAAGCGCGGCGAGACGACCCAGAACCGCGTCGTGGTCAGGAGCTCCGGCTCCGCCCATTTCTCCATTCGGGCGGTCACGATGACCTTGGAGAAATCCTCGCTGAGCTCGACGCTCTGGACCGTACCCAGCTTGACGTTCTTGTGCCGGATCTCCGTCTTGCCGGCGGCGAACCCGCTCGCGGTCTCGAAGGAGATGGTGATGTCCGGGCCTCGCTCCGAATAGGTCTTGTAGGCGAGCCAGGCGCCGATCGCGGCGGCGACCAGCGGAATGAGCCAGACCAGCGAGAAGCGACGGCCATGCTGGGCCCGCGTCTTGATATGGGCGACGGGATCGGGCCCCGGAGGGCTTGGCATGGGCGCTACGGGATCAGCCATGATTCTCGCCCGCCGCGTCCCACATAAGCCGGGGATCGAAGCTCATGGCCGCCATCATGGTGATGATCACGACGCAGGCGAAGGAAGTGGCACCCACGCCCGGCTCGATTGTGGCGATCGAACCGGCGCGCACGAGCGCCACCAGGATCGAGACCATGAAGATATCGATCATCGACCAGCGCCCCACCCCCTCGACGATGCGATAGAGCCGCGTGCGGTCGCGCAGGCGCCAGCGCGATTTGAACCTGACTGAAAGCATGAGGTACATCAGGCCGAGGAGCTTCAGCACCGGAACCGTGATGCTGGCGAAGAAGACCAGCAAGGCGAGCAGCCACATGCCGCCGGACAGCAGCTCCTCAACGCCCTCGAGGATGGTGCTGGGAAAGCCGCTGCCGAAGGAGATGATGGTCATCACGGGATAGACATTGGCGGGGATGTAGAGGATCACCGCCGTCAGCACCAGCGCCCAGCAGCGGGTGATGCTGTCGCGCCGGCGCCGGTGGAGATGGGCCCCGCAGCGCGGACAATAGCCCTGCTCGGCCGTCGCCGGCAGGACGAGATGGCAGCCATGGCAGGAGAGCCGCCGGCCCTGGCTGGCACCGGGAATGGCAGGGATCAGGCCGCGGCGCTCCATCTCCTCCCAGACCGCATCGGTATCGATCGAGGCATTGGCCGCGGTCATGGTCAGCATCAGAGTCGCGAGCGCATAGAGGGCGATGCCGATATGGATGCTCGCCAGGTCGACGAGCTTCACATAGGCGACGAAGACGCCCAGCATATAGACCTCGATCATCGCCCAGGGCGTCAGGAGCTCGACGAAGCGAAAGACCTGAGGCAGGAAGGGCGGCGGGCGACGCAGCTTGAGGCCAACCAGGACATAGATAGTGCTGCCGACCTTGAGCAGCGGCGCCACGATCGTTGTGGCGATCACCGCCAGAGCCAGGAGATACATGCCGCGCGCGGCAAGCTCCCTGGCGCCGGTGATGAGATCGGCGGTCTCCGGCTGCCCCTGAATGTCGAGGGTCATGAAGGGCAGCGTATTGGCGATGGCAATGAGGATCAGGCCGGCCAGGCTATAGGCCAGCGTACGGTCCAGCCCCCAGGCGTTGTAATGCCTGAGCAGCCCGCCGCAACGATCGCAATGGGCACGGCTGCCGTTGCGCATGGGCGGCAGGCGGAAGAATTCGCCGCAGCCATGGCACTCCACGATGGCGAAAGGGGATAGCGGCAGAGCATGGGATGCCCGGCGGTCTTCCGGACCGCTCTCTCCTGCGGCCGCGATACTCTCAAGCCCAGAAATACCTGCCCCCTCGCCTGTCCCTGGCGATTCAACTACTGGTTCCAGGTATCATACCCGCAACGGCAAGCAAGTCGCTAGCTCGGCAGCTTTCAGAAAAGAAGCCGGCTCAAGGCTTAAGCGGTTCAGGCGGGGGCGTCGGCCAGGGCCACACGCGCGCCGAGGCGCCGCTGCTGCCGCAGGAGCGCCAGGGCCGCGAGAGCGAGGGCGATCAGGAAGACCATCCAGCAGGGCCGGGCGAGAAAAGGCCAGCGGAGATCGGCGGCGAGCAGGCGAGCGGGGTCGACGCCGGTCGCGAGTGCGTAATAGGCGGCTTCGCCGAAAGCCGTGGCCAGGCCGACACCCACCGCGAGCAGCAGCAAACCCCAGGCCGGCAGCGCGCCCTCCCGGCCGAACCGGCCGAGCAGCCGATAGGACATCAGCCAGAGGAAGAGACCGGCCGCCGCGACCGGCTCGGAGACATTCAGCTTCGACTGCATGAAGTAATGCACCAGCGCCAGCACGCCGATGGCATAGACGAGGCGATGCAGGTTGCGCCAGTTGCGCCCGCCCAGGCGCCTGATCATCCCGTCCGTCGAAGTCGCCGCAAGCGCCGAGAGCAGCAGCAGTGTCGTGAAGCCGATTGTGAGGTAGATCCGGCGCAGGATCTCCGAAGCCAGCAAGGGGAGATCGAAGGCCTGATCCCAGCAATAGAGCAGCAGGTGGGAGAGCGCATAGGCGAAGGCCGCAACGCCGATCATCCGGCGGACCAGGATGAGGCGCGGCCAATGAAGGACGCGGCGCAAGGGGGAGATCGCCAGCGAGATCAGCAGAAAGCGCATCGCCCAGAGGCCGGTCTGATGGATCGCCTCGGTCAGCGGCCGCGGGCCCAGGCTGCCATGGGCGAGATTGATCAGCGTCCAGCTGCCCGGAAGGAAGAGCGCCAGAAAGACGACGAGCTTCAGCGGCGAGAGGCTGCCGCCTCGATTCTGCCAAGGGAAGATCATGAAGGAAGAGTCATGAAGCGAAGGTCATTGGGGAACCCGCTCCTAGATAGACTGCGCGCGGCTTCGCCGCCATGCACGGCCGATCACGTTCCGGCGAGGGGCAACCGAAGGGGCATCGAGCGATGCTCGCAACACGCGCAGGAATGAATGCCTTGCCCCGTGGATAGCTCATCTGCATCAACCTCGGAGACTTACATGTATCGCAAGGGACTTCTCGCTGCCGCCGCCATCTCGCTCGTCTGCGCGACCGCGGCGATGGCGGATTCGACGACGAGCGGCAGCGGCCCCGCGCCGGGCAAGAGCTGGCACCGGCATTCCATCTCCATGCGGGATCCGGATTTCGCCAAGAATATGTGCATCGAGCATTTCGCCCGTTCGGCTGGACGGCTTGCCTATCTGGAAGCCAAGCTCCAGCTCACCACGGATCAGCAGCCGCTGTGGAACAAATGGGCGGATGCAACCTCGGCCGGCAATGCGACGATGCGCGATGACTGCATCGCGGCCGTGCCCGCGAAGGAGACGCCGAAGACGGCGCTCGATCGCGACAGCACGGTCGAGAAGCTGCTCTCGGACAAGCTGGACGCATTGAAGACCGCGCGCCCGGCGCTGGAGGCGCTTTACCAGTCGCTGACGCCGGAGCAGCGCGTGGCTTTCGACCGCAGCACGCAGCTCGGCCATCGGATGGGCGGCCACAAATGGCGCCATCACGGCCAGGAAGGCGACCAGGAGCGGGGGATGTCCCCGACCTGAGCGCAAGCAGGCAGAATCGGAAGCGCCTCGCGGATTCACCCGCGAGGCGCTTGCCGGCAGATCTTCACGCCGCCTTGGGCAGCAGGCCGCTGAACGAGGCGCGCGCCGTCTCGAGCGCCTTCGCCGCATGCTCGGGCATGGCGAGACCCTCGGCATAGATGAAGGAGACATCCGTCAAGCCGATGAAGCCGAGCACGCCCCGCAGATAGGGCTCGTGGAAATCCATGCTCTTGCCAGGGCCCTGGGTATAGACGCCGCCGCGGGCCGTCACGATGAAGACCTTCTTGCCGCGGAGCAGGCCCTCTGGCCCATTTGCGCCGTAGCGGAAGGTGCGCCCCGCCCGGACGACGTGATCGATCCAGGCCTTGAGGGCCGACGGCACGGAGAAATTGTACATGGGCGCGCCGATCACGATGACATCGGCTGCTTCCAGCTCCTCGATCAGGCGATCGGCAAGCGCCGCAGCCTCGGCCTGTTCCGGCGAGCGCTGCTCGACCGGCGTCATTGCCGCGCCGACCACGGTGCCGGTGACATGGGGCACGGCGTCGGCCACGAGATCGCGCTCGACCACCTGGGTACCGGGGTGACGGCGCGTCCAGACCTCGACGAACTCGCGGCCCAGCGCCCGGGACTTGGAATTCTCCCCGAGGATGCTCGAGGTGACGAAGAGAAGCTTGCTCATGGCCATGCTCCGATCAAATAAGAGAGGCGCCCCTTGCGCCGCCGCCCCAAAAGATCGGGCTTCATATCCATCAGCGGAATTGCTAAAATATGGATCAGTCCCATCTATTGGATAGATAGATCATGCTGGAGCCAGTCACCCTCGATCAACTCCGGGTCCTGATGGCCATCGCCGAGACGGGCAGCTTCTCCGCGGCGGCACGCCATCTGAAGCGGGCCCAGTCGGCGGTCAGCCACGCAGTCATGGCCCTGGAGCAGGCCCTGCGGGTCGAGCTGTTCGACCGCAGCGGCCGGGTGCCGAAACTGACGGAGGCCGGGCGGGTCCTGCTGGGCGACGCCACGGCCGTTGTCGGCCAGGCGGAGGCGCTGCGCAGCCGGGCGCAGAACATGGCGGAGGGAATCGAACCGGAGCTGAGCCTGGCGGTGGCGGAGATGTTTCCGACCGATGCGCTGATCGAGGCCATCCGCGCGCTCCAGGCCGCCTTTCCCCGGCTGCCGATCACGCTGCACACCGAGAGCATCGGGACGGTGGAGACCCGGGTGCGGGAGGGAACAGTGCTCTTCGGCATCTGCCCGGACCTGACCTACAGCACCAATGACGGGCTGGAGCGACGCTTCCTGACCAAGATCACCCTGGTCTCGGTCGTGGCGGCGGAGCATCCGCTGGCGGCATATCCGGGGCCGATCCCGATCAAGGAGCTGGAGCGTCATGTCCAGCTCGTCCTCTCCGAGCGCGACTGGCTGGTCGCCCGCGCCAAGGGCAAGCCCGTTTCCAACGTCCTGCGCGGCGTCGTCAGCCCCCATGCCTGGCGTTTCGTCGACCTGGCGACGCGCTACAGCTTCCTCAAAGCCGGGCTTGGCTTCTGCAACATGCCTCTCCACATGGTCGCAGCGGATATCGAGGCCGGGCGGCTGAAGCGGATCGAGGTCGAGGGCTGGG
>DATBBO010000677.1:0-3598 GCA_036270995.1 Dongiaceae bacterium
ATAGACATGCACCGCATGGGTGTCGAGGCCGGCCGCGACGAAGACCGGATCGGTGAACTCGCGGATCGTGGTCTCGATCTCCGCATCGCGGATGATGTTGGGGCCCCTGTCGCCGGCGGCCTCTGCCGGCGGACGCGCGGGCCATGCGACGAGCGCCGCCAGAACCAGGAGGGTAATGGAGCGGCAGAGCCAGCGCTTGCGGAGGATCCCTTGCATGTCGGCTCTTTTAGTCCGGCCGGGACGGGCTGGACATATATTTTTGGTAATGAACCACGCGAAACCGTAGGGCGGAATCGGGGCGAAATTGCGGCGAGTCAGAGCGGCGTCATTCCCTGCAGCAGGCTCGGGATCAGCTCCGAGACCGTGGGGTGGATATGCACCGCGCGGGCGGACAGCATCTCATAGGGCGCCTTTGCATACATGGTGTCGAGCACGCAATGGACGACCTCGTCGCCGTTGAGGCCCAGGATCGCCGCCCCCAGGATCTGCCGGCTCTCGGCATCGACGGCGATCTTCATGAAGCCCTCGGTCTCGCTCTTCTCGAAGGCGCGGGAGACATCCTCCATGGCCATCCGTCCGGTCAGGGCCTTGCGGCCGGATTTGCGGATCTCGGCATCGGTCATGCCGCAGCGCCCGAGCGGCGGGTCGGTATAGAGAGCATAGGCGGTGATGCGGTCGCTGACCTTGCGCGCCGCGCCGTCGAGCAGGTTCGCCGCCACGATCTCGAAATCGTTGTAGGAGGTGTGGGTGAAGGCGCCCTTGCCGTTGCAGTCGCCCAAGGCCCAGATCCCCGGGACATTGGTCGCCAGCCCGTCGTCCACCTGGATGAAGCCGCGCTTGTCGGTCGCGACCCCGGCGCGATCGAGGCCGAGATCATCCGTGTTGGGCCGCCGGCCCACGGCCATCAGCAGATGGGTCCCGATCACCTCCGGCGGCCCATCGGTGCATTCGACCCCCACGGCGACGCCGTTCTGGTGGCGCGAGAGCTTGATGCAGGTCGCGTTGAGGCGGAGATCGATTCCCTCCTTCCTCAAGAAGTCAGCGATGGCGGCGGAGACATCCTCGTCTTCCCTCGAGATCAGCCGCGGGGCCATCTCGACGACGGTGACCTTGGCGCCGAAACGGCGGTACATCTGGCCGAACTCGAGCCCGATATAGCTGCCGCCGACGATGACCAGATGCTCCGGCAGGAAATCGACATTCATCATCGTGCTGTTGGTGAGATAGGGCACCTCGTTCAGCCCCGCGATTGCCGGCGCTGCGGCGCGTCCGCCGGTGTTGATGAAGATCCTGTCGGCGCGCAGAACCTCGCCACCCACCTCGACCTCGTGCGGCGAGCGGAAGCGGCCATGGCCGGTATAGACCGTGCAGTTCTTCTGCTCGCGGAGACCGCGCTCGACGCCGGTCGTGGAGGGGCGCACAACGCTGTCCTTGCGCGCCTTCACCCGCTTCATGTCGACGGAGACCGGGCCTGCGAGCGCGACGCCGAAATCTGCGGCGCGGCGCGCCATATGGGCCGCATAGGCGCTTGCCACCAGGGTCTTGGTGGGGGTGCAGCCGGTATTCACGCAGGTGCCGCCGAAGAGCTTGCGCTCGATGATGGCGGTCTTCATGCCGGCATTCGCGAGGCGATGCGCCAGCGAGGGTCCCGCCTGGCCGGTGCCGATGATGATGGCGTCGAAATCCGGCATATGCGCCTCCCGTCATGCGAGCGGAGAAAGGGGTTTTACCACAGAGACGAGTGAGAAATCCCGCCCCAGCCGGTGCCGCCTCAAAAGCCCAGCGCGGGGCTGAGGACGTTGTCGATCAGGTTCCAGCGCGGCCGCCGGCTCGCCCGCGGCTCGCCCTCGATCCAATAGGCGATCTGGGCGTCGCGGAAGCCGTTGCGCGCCTGGAGCGCGAGCCAGAGATCGACGAAGCGCGTCAGGCCCTCGGCATCCGGCGGCAGGAGATAGGCGAAGATGAAGGGCGCTCCGATGCCGGCCGGGTGGACGGCGCTGTAGCCGGGATGGGCCGAGGCCCAGGCCCGCGCCTGGGTGAGCGACCAGAAGGCGGCGTCGATCTCGGGATGGCGCAGCAGATCGTCATAGCTGTCGAACGTCACGATCCGCGCCTTGGGAAAGAGCTGGCGCGCCAGCGGCGGCAGCACCGCGGCGTTCAGCACGCCCAAGGTCAGTGCCGGAGCATCGGCGATGGCCCCGTAGCTCAGATAGCGCGGCGCCTTCTCCGTGGGCGCGAGCATCGCCATCGGGCTTTCGAAATAGGAATCCGTGACCTCGACATCCTGCAGCCGCGCGGCGGTGACATAGGCGCCGGCCATGACGATGTCGAAGCGATGGGCGCCGAGCTCGGCCACGACGTTGTCCCAGTCGATGGGCACGAGCTCGAGGCGCACATGGAGATCCTGGGCGAGCTTGTAGGCATAGCTGACGTCGAAGCCGACGAGATCGCCCTTGGCATTGGCATAGCTGAAGGGGACGATGTCGCGGCCATAGCCGACGCGGATCACGCCGCGGGCGCGGATGCCATCCAGCGTCGCGGGTCCCGCGATCGGCGCAAGCGATTGCGGCGTGCGTTCCGCGACCACCGCATCGACAGCGGTCGCGAGCGCGGGGTCGAGGCGCTCGGCGAGCAGCGAGGCTTCGCTCGGCGGCGGGAACAAGCGGGCCGAAAGCAGGCGAAGGCCAAGCGAGGCGCCGGCGAAGAGGAGTAAGCCGATGACGAGCGCGGCGATGGCGCGGGCCGGCCGCCAGGACGTGCGGCGGAAATAGACCAGCGGCACGGCGATCGCGGCGACCGCATAGGCGGCGACGGAGAGCGCCACCTGGCCGTAGCGCGTCACCGTCATCGCCTCGATATAGAGCGGCACCGTGCTGTCCGGCATGCCGAGCCACTGGCTCATGAACTTGACGGCCTCGATGGTCGTGCTCGGCGACCCGCTGCAGGAGAGCAGCGTCATGACCGGCAGGAGCAGGGTCTGGAATGCGTCCAGGGTCACCCGGTAGTGATGGGCGGCATAGAGGACGAAGAGCGCGGTGAAGTAGTTGCCGAGCGAGGCGAAGACATAGGCGAGGGAGATCGTCGCGCGGGTGATGTCCTTCGCCTCCGCGCTCGCTCCCGACCCGTCATCCGATTTCTGGCCAACCCTGACCGCCATGCGCTCGGCCACGCCCTGGATCAGCGGGAGCGCCGTGGTCGGAAGCGTCGTCACCAGCGCCAGCACGAAGGCGGGCTGCAGATCGGCCAGAAGCTCCTTCGCGCTCGCCGGCGCGATGGCCGAAAGCGCCAGCGGCAGGAGGATGAAGGCAAGCGCGAAGCAGCCGATGAGATAGAGGCCGAGATAGACCGCGAGCGTGTCGGCCATGCGCGGCGCGATGGTGCCCGCGGTGCTGGCGAAGAGGGCGAAGACGCCAAGCGGCGCCAGATAGACGACCCAGGTCCAGATGAGAAGGCTCGCAAGCCGGACCGCCTCCATGGCCTCGAGCAGCGAGGCCTTGGCCGGGACGCGTTGGAGCGCGAGTCCGAAGGCAAGGGCGAAGACGACGATGGCCGGGACGAGGTTATGGCCGAGCGCGGCGGTGATGTTCTCCGGAATCAG
>DATBBO010000678.1:0-4366 GCA_036270995.1 Dongiaceae bacterium
AGCGCCAGAAGATGGTCCACAAGGCGCGCGATCCGCGCGGCCCGACCCGGCTTCCAGGCCCAGACCGTTGGGGCCACGTAGTGCAACCGGGGAATCTTCGTCGTCGCCAGGCGCTGGGCCAGGCGCAGGCAAAATCCTGGCGCATCGATTGTCACCAGCACATCGGGCGGGTCCTGGCGCAGCCAGGCTGCCGTCTCCTCCAGCCGGCGGCGCAGCAGCGGCAGATGCGGCAGCAGCTCGACGAGACCCATATGGCTCAGCTCCTGCATGGGCAAGCGGCTCGTGAGGCCCGCCGCAATCATCTGCTCGCCACCCACGCCCTCCAGCCGAACCCGGCCCTGGGTGGCGCGCTGCAGCGCGCTCATCATCCGCGCGCCCAGCACATCGCCCGAGGGCTCACCGGCGATGAGGACGATCCTGGGCGCACGCGATGTCACGGGCACTCGATGCCGATGACGAACATCCCGGCGGCGTCGGCCACGGCGGCGACGCTCGGCGCATCGATCACCAGCACGCCGCCGGCTTCGACGGCGACACCGCGGAAGCGGGCCATCGCCGCGTGCCGAATGGTCGCGGCGCCGATGACGGGCGGATCGGCGCGCATCTGCTGCTGGGGCTTGCGGGCCTTGACCAGGATGGCACCGCTGCCGCCCGCCTGCCGCAGGGCGGCGCCGTCGATCAGGGCATCGGTGCCATCGGGTCCTTCGAGGCCCAGCACCTCGCCGGCCTGGACCACGGCGGCCTGGCCGCGATCGGCCAGGCCATGGGAGCGCGCGGCGGCGAGGCCGAGGCTGATGGCCTCAGTTTCGGCGGTCGTGGGTTCTAGGCGGCCATAGGGGCCGGGCCGGGCCAGCAGCGAAGCTGTCACGTCCGCCGGGCCGATGACGCGGAATCCTTCCTGCTCGAACTCGCGCGTGATCGCTTCGAGCAGGCTGTTGTCGCTGAGGAGCCGCCCGCCGATGTGGGCGATGAAGCGGGCCCCACGCCAGTCCGGGCGAAGCTCGGCCAGGCTCGGCCGGGCGATCCGTCCGGCGAAGACCAGCTCCTCGGCGCCGGCGGCCCGAAGCGCGCGGAGAGCGTCGGCGGCAGCGCCCAGGCGTACCCAGTCATGCGGCGCTTGGGCCACCGTCGCCTCCTCGGCATGGCCTCTGAGGGCCACGACATGGAAGGGACGCCCCTCGCTTCGGCAAGCCTCGATCAGCAGGCGTGGCAACTCGCCGCTGCCGGCGAGAATGCCAAGCTTGGGTGGCATGGCTAGTCCTCGGTATCCATCGCCACCTTGGCGATGGGCCGCGAAGCGTCGGCGGTTATGAAGGAGATGAGCTCCATGACCACCGCATTGTCGCGAAAGGCGATGGCGACCTGATCGAGACGGTCGGCGAAGGAGCCGGCACCGAGAAATATCTGGCGATAGGCGGTGCGCAGAGCCTGGATATCGACCCGCGAGAAGTTGCGCCGTTTCAATCCCACGACATTCAGCCCCCGCAGGCGGGCGCGGTTGCCCACGGCCATGGCGAAAGGCACCACATCCTGGTTCACCGCCGAGCAGCCGCCCACCATCGCATGCTTGCCGATGCGGCAGTATTGATGGATCGCCGTGAGCCCACCGATATTGACATGATCACCGATGGTGACATGGCCGCCGAGGGTCGCGTTGTTCGCCATGGTCACATTGTCGCCGATCCAGCAGTCATGGGCGATATGGACCCCGGTCATGAAATAGCCGTTGCTGCCGACATGGGTCGGCACCTTGTCGAGGCTGGTGCCGCCGTTCATGGTGACATATTCGCGAATGACGTTTCCGGTGCCGATCTCGAGCCCGCTATGGGGCCGGTTGAAGCCGACATATTGCGGCGGCTGTCCCAGGGAAGCGAAGGGGTGGACCTGGGTCGAAGCACCGATATGGGTGCGCCCGTCGACGACCACATGGGCGTGCAGCCGGACCCCCGGCTCGATCGTCGCCTCCTCCCCGACAAAGCAATAGGCCCCGACCTCCACGTCATCGGCAAGCTGGGCTCCCGCCGCGACGACCGCGGTGGGGTGGATCCGGGTCATGTATTCTCCCGCACCATCGCCGCGAAGACTGCCTCAGCCACCACCTTGCCGCCCACCGTGGCGGTACCGTGAAACTTCCAGACCGGACCCCTGTTGCGCTGCTTCTCCACCAGCACGCGGAGCTGATCGCCGGGATAGACCGGCCGGCGGAAGCGGCAGTTGTCGATGGACATGAAATAGACCAGCTTGCCCTCGGTGCGGGGCCCCATGGTGTGGACCACCAGCACGGCCGCGGTCTGGGCCATGGCCTCGACGATCATCACCCCCGGCATGACGGGCTCGCCGGGGAAGTGGCCCTGGAAGAAGGGCTCCCCGATGCTGACATTCTTGATGCCGACGGCCCCCTTGTCGGCATACATCTCGACGACGCGGTCGATCATGAGGAAGGGATAGCGATGGGGGATCATCTGCATGATCCGCACCACATCGGCCTCTGCCGCTGCCTCCGCAGCCTCTGTCGCGCTCCCTCCGGGCGGAGCCCCTTCCCTCGTCTCGCTGGTCACTTGTTCGCCGTGAGCTTGACCGAGGGAAGCCTGGCATCGAGCTTTTGCAGGACCTCCGTCGTGATGTCGAAGGCGGGCAGGTTGTAGAGCACCGCCCCCTTGATCAGCACGAGGGAGATGCTGCGCGCCTTGGCCACGTCGGCCACCGTAGCGTTGAGGGCGTTCTGGACCTGGCTCATGCCCCCGACCTCCATCTGCTGCAGCTGCTGGCGGCGCTGGGCAGCGGATTGTCGTGCCGCGTTGACCTTCTGCTGGAACTGCTCGCTCTTCTTGCGGAAATCGTCCGCGGTCATGGTGGCCCGCTGCTGCTCGAGCTGCTGCTGCTCGGTCTGGAGCGCGCTTTCCTGCTTGGTGATATCGGCCTGGAAGGCCTTGCCTTGCTTGTCGATGGCCGCGCGCACTCCCGCCGCCGCCTTCGAATCCCGGATGATTACCTGGAGGTCGACGACGGCAATGACCATCGGCGCGTTCTGGGCCTGGACAGGGGGCGGCGTGCCGATCAGGACCACGGCGACGACCGCGAGCGCGGCCAGGAGGCGGAGGGGGCGGATCATGGACATTAGAAGCTCGTTCCAACGTTAAAGTTGATGATCTGAGTTTTGTCGAATGAGGTCTTCAAGACAGGATAGGCAAAATCGACCGCCAGCGGGCCGAAAGGCGATTTCCAGATTAACCCGAAACCGATGGAGGCGCGCAAGCACGCACAATCCTGGATGAAGGTGTCCTGGACATCCGTCTGGGTCAGCGTGCCGAAATCCGTGAACACGTGGCCGCGGACCTGGTACTCCGAGGGCAGGCCCATGGGGAAGGAAACCTGGACCGTGCCGACGGCGTATTCCTTGCCGCCCAGGGAGTCCCCGGTCGCCGTATCCCGTGGGCCGATGCCGGCCGTCGCAAAGCCTCGGAAGGTCGTTCCGCCGAGCTGGTAGCTGTCGATGATCGGAATCGGCTTCGGCATGTCGAAGAGATAGCCGATTTCACCGCTGATGCTGCCGATGATGCTCTGGCTCTTGTCGAAGGGCATGTAGTAGCCGCCGCCAAGCCGGTTGCCCATGTAGCCCAGCGTGCCGGGAACGGTCGAGATGTCGTTTCGGTAGCGGATGTAGAAGCCCGAGGCGGGATCGTTCTTGTTGTCGCGCCGGTCGTAGAGAAGCTCGTTGCTGATCAGCGAGTTGAGGTTCGTGCCCTCCTGCTGCTGAATTGCGATCGAAGCCGTGGGCGACACGTTCGAAATGGTCTGCCTGATCAGGCTGTAGCGGATGTTGTGGTGGAGGTAGGTGCTGATGTCGTAGCCCGCGCGCAGGCCGAAGCCCAGATCCGACTCGTTGTAGGGGATGTTGCTGTTGCCGAAGGTACTGTTGGTGTTCTGGGTCACCGTGTCATAGACATCGAAGCCGGCGGTGATCGGCCGCCCGGTGAAATAGGGGTCGGTGAAGCTCAGCACGATGTTCGAAGTGACGAAGGAGAGGTTTGTGCTGAGGGAGAGCGACTGGCCCTTGCCCAGCAGGTTGCGCTCCGAGAGCTTGATCAGGCCCAGGGGGCCGTTGGTGGTCGAGTAACCCAGGCCGAAGCTGAGTTCGCCGGTCGACTGCTCTTCGACGTTCACATCGATGATCGTCTTGTCCGGGGTCGTGCCCGGTAGCGTCTTCACGTCGACATTGCTGAAGAAGCCGAGATTGGTCAGGCGCTGCTTCGTGCGCTGCAGCTTCGAGGTGTTGAAGGCGTCCCCCTCGACCAGGCGGAACTCGCGGCGGATGACGCTGTCGAGCGTCCGGACGTTGCCCTTGATGTCGATGCGCTGGACATAG
>DATBBO010000679.1:0-2276 GCA_036270995.1 Dongiaceae bacterium
TGCTCCGGAACATAGCGTTCGCCGGTATCCTGCAGCACGCGCAGCGCCTCGGGCGGCAGATGGACATGGACCGGCGTGCCCTGGGAATAGGGGATCTCGTCGCCGGAGTTCTGGATCAGCACCTGGATCGCCTCGCCGGTCGCGAGCCGCACGATGAGCTGCACGGCGTTGCCGAGATAGACCCAGCGCTCCACCATGCCCGGCATGCGGTTCTCGCCGCCCGTACCATGCGGCTCCAGGCGCACCCGCTCGGGCCGGACCGTCGCCTTGGTGGCGCCGCGACTGTCCTTGTGGCCGCGCCCGGCCGCGAACTCGAAGGTGCCGAGCTTGATGCGGCAGCGCCCCTTGGCATCGGAACCCAGTGCCTCGGCCTGCATCAGATTCGAGACGCCGAGAAAGTCGGCGACGAAGATGGTCGCGGGCTCCTCATAGACGTCCTGGGGTGCCGCCACCTGCTCGACCCTTCCGTTGGACATGACCGCGATCCGGTCGCTCATGGTGAGCGCCTCTTCCTGGTCATGGGTCACGTAGATGAAGGTGATGCCCACCTGCTGCTGCAGGGACTTGAGCTCGATCTGGAGCTGCTTGCGGAGCTTGGCGTCGAGCGCCCCCAGCGGCTCGTCCAGCAGCAGCACGGCGGGCTTCAGCACCAAGGCGCGCGCGAGCGCCACGCGCTGCTGCTGGCCGCCGGACATCTGCGCCGGCCGGCGCTTCTCGAAGCCGGTGAGCTGGACCAAAGCGAGGGCCTCGCCCACGCGGCGATTGACCTCCTTCCCCTCGACCCGGGCGCGACGCAGGCCGAAGGCGACATTGTCGAAGACGTTGAGATGGGGAAAGAGCGCGTAGCTCTGGAACACCGTGTTGACATGGCGCCGGTGAGGCGGGGTCTCCGTCATGTCGACGCCGTCCAGCAGGATCTGGCCCTGGGTCGGCTGCTCGAAGCCCGCGATCATGCGCAGCGTCGTCGTCTTGCCGCAGCCCGAGGAGCCGAGCAGCGAGAAGAACTCGCCCGCCGGCATGTGGAGATTGATCCCATCCACCGCGTTCACCACGCCGAAGCGCTTGACGAGATTGACCAGCTGGACTTCGCCGCCGCTCAACAGACCTACCTATCCTCCCCGCCCATCAGATGTCGAACGCCCCCATATCACCCATCATCTTCCGTGCCGTCGCGCCGCCGGCGGGCCGCTCGCCTCGGGTCATGAAGCGGTAGACCAGATAGGTGAGGCCAAGAGCTGCGATGGTGAAATAGACCATGATCGCGGCCAGCGCATTGACCGAGGGAAGCGGCGCCGCGCGGGTCGCGCTGTAGATGCGGATCGGGATGGTGTCGCATTGCGCGCCGCAGGAGAGCCACTGGCTGATGACGAAATCGTCGATGGAGATGGCGAAGACGATCATCAGGCTTGAGAGGATCGCCGGCAGCAGCAGGGGCAGCAGCACGAGGCGCAATGTCTCCCAGGGCGTGGCGCCGAGATCGGCGGCGGCCTCCTCATATTGGCGGCCGATGGAGAAGAGCCGTCCGCGCACGATCACCACCACATAGGAAAGCGAGAAGGTCACATGGCCCAGCATCTGGGCGAAGGTCGAGGGGTGGATGAAGGTGAAGAGGTAGAGGATCACGAGATAGAGCGAGACGCCCATCACCAGCTCGGGCGTCACCAGGGGAAAGAGCATCAGGAAGTTGGACGCCCCCGCCAGGGGGCCCCGCCAGCGCGCGAGCCCCAGAGCCAGCAGCACGCCCAGCGGGGTGGCCACCAGCATGTCGAGCCCGGCGAGCCTCAGGCTCTGGAACAGGGCCTGCTGCAGGGTCGGATCATGCCAGACCGAATCGACGGGATCGCCCCAGTACCAGCGCGAGAGGGAGAAGCCCTGCCAGGCGGTGACCGAGCGCCCGGCGTTGAAGGAGAACTGAATGGCGATGATGACCGGCAGGATCGAGGAAAGGACATAGACCCAGGTGACCAGCACCAGGAAGCGGGGCCGGCCCCAGGGATTGGCGGCCCATTCGCGCAGCCGCTGCAGCCCCGTGCGCGGCGCTCCCGCGCGGCCTTTGAGGGCGATCTCCGTCATGGCCTCACCTTCATATCCAAGGCGAGCGAATGGGGTTCTGTCTGCTCCTCGCTTTCTTCCGTCATCCCGGCGAAAGCCGGGATCCAGGATTGCAGGACCACGCTTGTCGCCCTGGACCCCGGCTTTCGCCGGGGTGACGGTGAATTGGAGCGGTCGGTTGAATCCACAGGCGGTGGCCCCTTCACGACTGCGCCTCCCGCTGG
>DATBBO010000680.1:0-2986 GCA_036270995.1 Dongiaceae bacterium
TGAGAATGGCGGCCCGCCTCGGAAACCAGCGCGCCATGGGGCTCTGGCTCGGCCATCTGCGCCGCACCCCGCTGGTGCTGTTCCTGATCCTCTACACCATCGTGACCGGCGGCCCCTTCCTCTGGGTCGCCTCGATGTCGCTGCGGACCACGCCGGAGATCTTCGACAACCCCTATGGCCTGCCGGTGCCGGCGCATTGGAGCAAGTTCATCGCGGCCTGGACGGTCTCGAATTACGGCACCTATTTCTGGAACAGCCTGATCGTCGTCGGCAGCGCCGTGCTGCTGCTGACGGTCTTCGGCGCCATGGCCGCCCATTGCCTCGCCCGCTACCGCTTCCGCGGCAGCCGTGCCGTCAGGATCGCCATTCTCAGCGGCATGATCCTGCCGCCGCAGCTCCTGATCCTTTCGCTGTTTCAGATCCTGCTGCAGTTCGGCCTCTACAACACGCTGCCCGGCCTCATCGTCGCCTATGTGGCGACCCAGCTCGCGATGACGGTCTACATCCTCGAGGGATTCTTCGCCCAGCTTCCCCAGGACCTGTTCGACGCGGCGCGCATGGACGGCTATTCCGATTTCGAGATCTTCTGGCGCATCACCTTGCCGATCGGCATGCCGGCGGTCTTCACCACTGTCACGCTGAACTTCATCATCCTGTGGAACGAGTTCCTCTATGCCATCGTGCTGCTGACGGATGACGAAAAGCGAACGCTGCCGCTGGGGATCATGCATTTCATGGGCGCTCATCAGCTCGATGTGGGGATGATCGCGACCGGGCTCATGATCTCCATCACGCCGATCATCCTGATCTACGCCTTCTTCTCCGACATCATGATCAAGGGAATGACGGCGGGGGCCGTCCGCTAGGCACAGGGGAACCAGGAGCGATATGGCGGTCGTGACCATAGACAGGCTGTGCAAGCGCTATGACGGCGCGGCCGATCTCTCCGTGCGCAATGTGAGCCTCACCGTGGCGGATGGGGAATTCATGGTCCTGCTCGGCCCCTCCGGCTGCGGGAAATCCTCGGCACTCCGGATGATCGCGGGGCTCGAGCCCATCACCTCCGGGACCATCGCCATCGACGGTCGTCCGATCAATCACGTGCCGGCCAAGGATCGCGACATCGCCATGGTCTTCCAGTCCTATGCGCTCTATCCGCATATGACGGTCCGCGAGAACCTCGCCTTCGGGCTGCGGCGGCGCAAGATGCCCGCGGCCGAGATCGACCGGCGCGTGCAGAGCGTCGCCCTGAAGCTCGGCCTAGCTCCCTTTCTCGCCCGCAAGCCCCATGCGCTCTCCGGCGGCCAGCGTCAGCGCGTGGCGCTGGGACGCGCGATCGTCCGGGATCCCAAGGTCTTCCTCTTCGACGAGCCGCTCTCCAATCTCGACGCGGCGCTGCGGGTGACGACGCGCAACGAGCTGGTCAAGCAGCAGCATGAACTCGGCACGACCACGATCTACGTCACCCATGACCAGGTCGAGGCGATGACCATGGGCGACCGCATCTGCATCATGAATGGCGGCGAGGTGGTCCAGATCGGCAAGCCGCTGGAGGTCTACCGCAATCCCGTCGACACCTTTGTCGCCCGCTTCCTCGGCAATCCGCCGATGAACCTGATGGCGGCGCGGCTCGAGCGCCAGGCTGGGGGATATCTCCTGCAGGCGGGCGGCAGCACCCTCGAGGTCGCGGGCTACGCGGCGGCGGCCCTCGCCCCTCATGCCGGCGGGCCTGTCATCCTCGGCATAAGGCCCGAGGATCTCTATGAGGTGCCGGCCGGCGCTGGTGGCGGAAGGCGGGCGGCGATGCGGTTGCGAATCCAGGCGGTGGAGCCCCTCGGCGCCGAGACACTCCTCATGCTCGCCGCCGGATCGGGCGAGGAGATCACCGCGCGAATCGGCCGCGACACCGCGCTCGAGCCGGGCGCCGAGGCGGATCTCTTCCTCGACACGGCGGAGATCCACCTCTTCGATCCCAAGACGACCAAGGTCATCCCGAGGGGGCTCTGAGATGAGCGCTTCCGGCAGCGCCGATTGCCATCTGCATATCATCGATCCCGCGCGCTTCCCCTTCGTGCCCGGCGCGGGCTACACGCCGCGGCCGGACGAGACCGGCACCGGGGAAGCCCTCGACGCGGTGCTCGAGGCCCATGGCATCGCCCATGCCCTCCTGGTGCAGCCGAGCGGCTATGGTTTCGACAATTCCGCCATGCTCGACGCGATGGCGGCGCGGCCGGGCCGCTTCAAGGCGATCGCCGTCATCTCCGGCGAGGAGAGCGATCACACGCTCGAAACCCTCGCCGAGCGCGGCGTGGTGGGCGTGCGCTTCAACCTCGTGAACGCCAAGCGCGATGCGCTCGCCGGCGCGCAAGCGCCGGCGCTGCTGGCACGCCTCAAGGCACTCGGCTGGTTCGCCCAGGTCTTCGCCAGCGACGATCAATGGCACGGCGTGGCGCCCATTCTCCGGCGCAGCGGCATCCGGATCCTGGTGGATCATTTCGGCATCGGCCGTCTCGCCCTCGGCCTCGGGGCGCCCGGCTTCCAGGCCGTGCTCGAACTCGGCCGCTCGGGAAATGCCGCGGTCAAGCTTTCCGCCCCCTTCAGGATCGCGCCCGATCGCGGCGACGATGGCGCCATCGCGGGTCATGCCGAAGCCCTGCTCTCCGCCTTCGGCATGGAGAACTGCATCTGGGGCTCGGACTGGCCCTTCCTGGGCATGGATTACGAGATCCGCTATGCCGACTGCCTCGGCGCGCTCGCCCGCTGGCTGCCCGACGCGGCAGACCGCGACCGCGTGCTGCGGGACAATCCCGCGCGGTTGTTCGGATTTGGGAGGTGACGGCCATGGCAGGGTCTCCTGATCGCTCGCCGCTGCGCATCGGCCTCGCCGGGGCGGGCATGATCAGCCATCACCATCTGATCGCCTGGTCGCGCGACGCGCGCGCCAAGGTGGTCGCCATCTGCGATCCGAATCTGGAGCAGGCCAGGC
>DATBBO010000681.1:0-3778 GCA_036270995.1 Dongiaceae bacterium
GGCCCATGGCCGTCGAATCGTCGGGATAGAGCACGCGGGTCAGCGATTCCGCCGTCAGGGTTTCGGCCACCGCGCCGACGAACTCGCCATGGCTGAACTCCTCGAAGTCGAAATAGTCCGCCGTCGAGGCGGCCCAGAGCCTGAGGGTATTGATGTTGTTTCCGCCATATCCCACGACCGGCCGGTCGAAGGGCACGCCGATCAGGGTGGAGGGGCGGCCCGGGATCGCGCGCAAGCCTCCGCCGCGCAGCTCGTAGGTGCAGTTGAGCTGGACCTTGACCGCGTCGTCGAGGCGCAAAACCTCCCAGGGATCGGGCCGCTGCAGCCAGTTGTCGGGCCGCTCCTTCTGCCAGCCGTCCTGGATCGATTGCTTGAAGATGCCGTATTCATAGCGCAGCCCATAGCCCATCGCCGGCAGATGCATCGTGGCCATGGAATCGAGATAGCAGGCCGCCAGCCGCCCCAGCCCGCCATTGCCGAGGCCGGCATCGGGCTCCTGGTCCAGGATGCTGAACCAGTCCAGCCCGTCCTTCTCGGCCTCGGTGACCAGCGGGTCGAGTAGGAGGTTCGTGATGTTGTTGGCGAGCGACCGGCCGATCAGGAACTCCATGGAGAGGTAATAGACGCGTTTGGGGTTCTTCTGCTCATAGGTCTGCTTGGTGTGGAGCCACCGGTTCGACAACAGGTCGCGCACCGAGCCCGCGAAGGCCTCGAAGCGCTCGCGCGGGCCAACGGCCGGCAGGCCCACGGCATTGTCGAACATGAGGTGGCGCTCGTAGAGCGCATCGGGATGGCCTGTCAGCGCCGTCGTGCCGAGCCCATAGCGGGCGAGGATCGTGGAGATCCGCTCCGCGCCTTTGGCGGCCGCACCGCCCTCGGATCGATCCAGCTCCTGCATGTCGCCTGTCCCCTTCCCGATGCGCCCCGGGGCCCTGCTCGGCCCCCGGCGAGGCTAGCCCCCGCCGGTTGCAGCAGCATGACAGGCTCCCCCCGTGGAAGGCCACCCTCTCGGGGCCTGCCCCATCGGCCCCCTCCCCCCTTGCGGGGGAGGATTGGGGTGGGGGGTCTGGTCCGCGGCAGCGGATCGGCAGGACTCGCCCGAGTCCGAGGAGACACCCCCAGAGTCGGCCCTAGGGTCAGCCCCAGGGTCAGCCATGGACCACGACCATCTTTCCGCCAGCTTCGCCCGCCTCCATGACGCGGTGCGCCTCGCGGATCTCCTCGAAGCGGAAGACCCGGCTCGGCTTGACGTCGAGCCGCCCCGCCGCGGCATCCGCTGCGATCTGCTGCAGGGGGACATCCGACAGTGGGAAGCCCGGCGTGCCGAAGACGAAGCTTGCGAAGAAGGTCAGATGGACGCCGCTCGGCATCTGCAGCAGCGGGTTGAAGTCGGGGATCGGCGCGAGCCCGCCGAGCCAGCCGGCGAGGCAGGAACGCCCGCCCCGGCGCAGCATGGCGAGGGAATCGAGCATGACGCTGTTGCCTACCAGATCGAGCACGGCATCGATCTTCTTCGCCTCGGAGATGTGCTTCGAGAGATCCGGGCGCTCGATCTCTGAGCGTTCGGCCCCGAGCTTCTCCAGTAGCGCGAAGCGCTCGCGGCTGCGGGTCGTCGCGATCACGCGGGCGCCGGCATTGACCGCCATCTTGAGCGCCGCCTGGCCGAAGGAGGAGGTGGCACCCCGAATGACCAGCAGCTGGCCTTTCTCGATCTCCAGATTGCGGAACAGGCAGGTCCAGGCGGTCGCGAAGGTCTCGGGGATCGCGGCGAGCTCCGCCCAGGGCAGGTCCGATTCGATCAGCGCGACGTTCGACACGGGTGCCCGGGTATATTCGGCATAGCTGCCGTTGATCGTGCGGCCGAGGCCGCCCATGAGCGCCGCCACCTTCGCGCCGACCGGAAACTCGCCGCCCGGGCAGGATTTCACGATGCCGACGCATTCGATGCCGCTGACCGGCGCCGCCTCCGCCCATTCGCCCCGGCGCATATGCATCTCGGCATGGTTGAGGCCGAAGGCCTTGATTTGGATGACGGCGGTGCCGCGCTCCGGCTCCGGCTCCGGGATCTCCTTGTAGACGAGGCTGTCGAGCCCGCCGAATTTCTCGAGAAGGATGGCCTGCATGGTGAGCACTCCCATGAAAAGCGGCCGCCCCCCAAGGGCCGCGGGGGGCGGGCCGCGGGGGCGGGCGCCGGGCTGCGGGGTCAGCGGGGAAGGAAGCTGCGGATCTCCGCCGCGATCTCCGCCGCATGGGTCTCGAGCGCGAAATGTCCGGTGTCGAAGAAGCGCACCACGGCATCGGGGATGTCGCGCTTGAAGGCCTCGGCGCCCGGCGGCAGGAAGAAGGGATCGTTCTTGCCCCAGGCCGCGAGCAAAGGCGGCTTCGCCGTCCGGAAATATTTTTGGAAGGCCGGGTAGAGCGCGACATTGCTCTTGTAGTCGCCGAAGAGATCGAGCTGCACCTCCTCGGCGCCGGGCCTGGCGAGGTAGAAATTGTCGAGGGAATAGCCGTCCGGGGAGACCTTGGTCGCATCGGCGACGCCATGGGTGTACTGCCAGAAGGTCGATTCGGGCTTGAGGAAACCGCGCAGCGCCTCGCGATTGGCGGGCGAGGGGTCCTGCCAATAGGCCCGGATGGGATTCCAGCCCTCGCTCAGCCCCTCCTCATAGGCATTGCCGTTCTGGGAGATGATGGCGGTGATCCGCTCGGGATGCCGGACCGCGAGCCGGAATCCGGTCGGCGCGCCATAGTCGAAGACATAGATTGCGTAGCGGTCGAAGCCGATCGTCTGGGTCAAGCGGTCGATCGCATCGGCGAGCTTGTCGAAGGTGAGGCCGCGGCCCGGCAGCTCGGAGTTTCCGAAGCCCGGAAGGTCGGGTGCCACGATGTGGAAGCGGTCGGCGAGCAGCGGGATCAGGTCCCGGAACATATGCCCGGCGCTGGGGAAGCCGTGGAGCAGCAGCAGCTTCGGTGCACCCGGCCTTCCCGCCTCGCGATAGAAGATCTTGGAGCCGTCGAGCTTGGCGGTGCGATAGGTGATGGCGGTCATGGCGCTTCTCCTTTGCAGTTGCGCGATCGAGGCGATGACCCGGCGGATCCGGCCGGCCTCTTTTGGAGATAGGTCTCTCGCCGGCGGAATCGGCGGCGGTCAGCCCGCGGCGGCCTGGCCGGCCGCTTCGCGGAGGATGTCCAGGACGAGGGAAGGTGCTGTCACCAGCGGCGCGTGATCGACGGGATGCGAATGGATCCGCGCTTTCATGCGTGCGGCCATGAAGCGCTGATTCTCCGCCACGATCATGCGGTCCTGCTCAGCCAGCAGGTACCAGGCCGGCCGGTCCTTCCACAGCGGCCGCGCCATCTTGACGGTGATGCAAGCGGGCGAGATCGGCCGCTGGACTGCCGCCAGCACGGCGAGATCCTGCGCCGTGGCATTTTGTGCGAAGGCGGCGGCGAAGGCGGAATCGGGCAGGTAGATCAGCCCATTTCCGTCAGGCGCGAGCTTGGGAGCATCGGGATACGGCGGGGTGCGGTAGAAGACCGTCTCGCCCTCCTCCGGCGCGAGTGCCGCGATATAGACCAGCGCCCGCACCTTCTCGCTGCGCGTCGCCGCGATGACGGCCCCGGCATAGGCATGGCCGGCGAGAACGACCGGCCCCGGCACCCGCTCCAGGGCCCACCCCAGCGCCGCCAGATCGTCCTGGAAGGATGTCAGCGGCAGCGGTGCGGCCGTCACTTTGAAGCCCTCGGCCGCCAGGGGCGCGATGACCCTGGCCCAGCT
>DATBBO010000682.1:0-5305 GCA_036270995.1 Dongiaceae bacterium
GTAGGGATTCTGCAGCATCAGATCGAGCTGCTCCTTGCCGAAATCCTCGTCCACCAGCGTCAGGGACAGGACATGGAAGGCCAGATCCCAGGCCGCATACCAGGGATACTCCCATTTGTCCGGCATCGAGATGACATCGGCATTGTAGATGTGGTGCCAGCGCTCGTTGCGGGGGGCCTTGCGCCGGTTGGGGTTGAAAGGATCGGCGCCGCGCTCCCCGAGCCACCGGTCGACGTCATAGAAGTAGAACTGCTTGGACCAGAGCATGCCGGCCAGCGCCTGGCGCATGACATTGGCGCCATCGGCACCGACCGCCGCCGGGATCACCGAGTCATAGAACTCATCGGCCTCTTTCCGCCGGGTCTCGAGAACGGAATCGAAGCCGGACCCGAAGGGCGAAGCCAGCGCGGCGTCGTGGAGCCTGAGGCGAATGCTTCGCGTCTCGCCGGCGCCCACCGTCAGCAGGTAGTGGGCCGACGCCTTCGTCCCCGTACCCTCGGGATTGACCGCCTCGCGGCGGCCATGGACGACATAGCTGTCGATGCCGTCCTTCACATAGGGCGTACGGTTCGCGCTCCCGAAGAGACGCTGGTTGTTGGTTTCGTTCTCCGTGAAGAGCAGCGCATCGGCGCCATCGCAGCTCAGGAACCGCTCGCCCAGATCCGAGTGAGACGCGCCGATGATGCCGGGTGCCGCCTGGCGCAAGGCCGGGCGGGGCACGCCATCCCCCCATGACCAGGTGTTGCGGAACCAGAGAGTCGGCAGCAGGTGAAGCGTGGCGGGCTCGGGGCCGCGATTGGAGACCGAGATCTGGATCAGGATGTCTTCCGGCGAGGCCTTGGCGTATTCGACGAAGACGTCGAAATAGCGATCCCCATCGAAGACTCCGGTGTCCAGAAGCTCGTATTCGAACTCCTGGCGCGTGCGGCGGCGGTTGGTCTCGACGAGGTCCGAATAGGGATATGCGGCCTGCGGATATTTGTAGAGATACTTCATGTAGGAGTGGGTCGGCGTCGAATCGAGGTAGAAGTAGTATTCCTTGACGTCCTCGCCGTGATTGCCCTCGCTGTTGGTCAGGCCGAACAGCCGCTCCTTGAGGATGGGATCCTTGCCGTTCCAGAGGGCGAGGGCGAAGCAGAGCTTCTGCCGACCGTCGGAGATGCCGGCCAGCCCGTCCTCACCCCAGCGATAGGCGCGGGAGCGGGCCTGGTCATGCGAGAAGTAGTTCCACGCATCGCCGTTTTCGCTGTAGTCCTCGCGCACCGTGCCCCACTGGCGCTCGCTGAGATAAGGGCCCCATTTCCGCCAGGGCACGCCGGTATCCCGCGCTTCCGTGAGCCGCGCCGTCTCGGCCGATTTGCGTTCAGGCGTCGATTTCCGTGCCATCCATTCCTCCGGCCCCGATATCCTCGTCCAGATGTCTACGCGGATCGAATGCCAGCCGCTGCGGCACCCGGCCTTCCGGTGGTCAGTTTACCCGCAATCCGGTGCATGTTCGTCGCTAGGACATCACAGGCCAGGAGGGCGTGTCCAGCTTGACCAGGATCGGGGCCGTTCTAAGTCCTTCCCGCCTGATCTCAGCCGGCCAGGTCGTATCCCAGTGGCATCGCCGCATCGGCGAGCCAGTCCCAGACCGACATCGCGAAGCTCCGCATGGCGAAGATCTCGTAGCGGTCCTGGGCGCTGCGCAGAAGGAGCACCGGGGTATGGTGGAGGCCGGTCAGGGCGAACTGGCGAACCCGGAAGACATCGGGATGAAGATCCAGCGGGATGCCCTTGGCCAGAAGCTCGCGGACGGCCTCGCCTTCGACGAAGATCCGGGTCCGGCTGTGGGAGAGCAGCGTCACGGCGCCGATCGCCGGCGCGACCTCGGCCTGGAGCCTGAGGGCGAGATCGTCCTGCCTCGGCCCCAGGATCCAGAATTGCTCCGGCCCGATCTTGAGGAGCTGATGCGAGGCGGCGGGCGCCACCTCGCCGACCTTCGCCGGCAGATCGACGCCGAAGAGCAGCCGCACGAGCTGCGCCAGCTCGCCCAGCGTCCCGGCGAAGCCTGTGAGCTGGGTCAGCGACCAGCCGCGCTGCTCGCCCAGCTTCAAGCGCCGCTTGCCATCGGCGCCGTTGCGCCCGCCGCGGCCGAGAACGCCCGCCAGGGCCGATTGCCGCTCAAGCATGGAGGCGCTTTCCTTCCGGATCGATGAAGTGCGGCGAGACGATGCGCGCCCGGGTCTGCTCGCCCTTCAGCGGATAGGCGCAGACGATCTCCTCACCCTGATGGGCGAGGCCGCCCTGATAGAGGCCGAGGGCGATGTATTTCTCGAGCTCCGTCGAGAAGGTGACGGAGGTGATGTAGCCGCGGCCGTGGCCTTCGATCTTGTCGCCGGCGGCAAACAGGATCGAGCCGCCGCGCAGGCGCTTGCCCGGCTCCAGGCATTCGATGCCGACCAGGCTCCAGCGCTTGGGATCCTGCAGATTCGGGCGCTGGCGCAGCTCGCGGCCGATGAAGGCCTTCTCCCTGCCCGCCATCCGGCCGAGGCCGAGATCGTCGAGGGTGGTGCGGTGGTCGAGCTCGAGCCCGGCCACATGGCCCTTTTCGATCCGCAGCGCCGCCAGCGCTTCGAGCCCGTAGGGCTTGATCGCGAGGGGTGCCGCGGCCTTCAGGATATGCTCCCAGAGCGCCACCCCGTAATCGGCGGGGGTATAGACCTCATAGGCGAGCTCGCCGGAGAAGCTGAGGCGGATGAGGCGCACCGGCACGCTGTCCAGCTCCGTCTCCAGCACGCCCATATAAGGCAGCGCCGCATCGGAGAGATCCTTGCCCGGCAAGGCCAGCTCGAGGGCCTGGCGCGCCTTGGGCCCCGAGACCGCCATGCCCGCCCATTCATCGCTCAGCGAGGCGACCTGGACCTTGAGCTCCGGCCAGGCGGCCTGGAGCAGGAACTCGACCCAGGACATGACCTCGCCGGCCTGCGCCGTGGTGGTGGTCATGAAATAGCGGGTCTCGGAGAGCCGCGAGGTGGTGCCGTCATCCAGCACCAGCCCGTCATCGTTCAGCATCACGCCGTAGCGCGCCTTGCCCACCGGCAGCTTGGCGAAGCCGTTCACATAAATCCGGTTCAGGAACTCCGCGGCGTCCGGCCCCTGGACGTCGATCTTGCCCAGGGTCGAGACATCGGCGATGCCCACACCCTGGCGCACCAGCCGCATCTCCTCGATATAGGCGCTGCCGACAGAGTTCCCCGCCCAGCGATACCACCAGGCGCGCATCCAGGGCCCGGCCTCGATCATCTCCCCGCCATTGGCGAGATGCCAGTCATGGAGCGGCGAGCGGCGGGTGGGGCGGAAGTGGTGGCCGGTGCTGCGTCCCGCCAGCGCGCCGATGGCGACCGGCGCATAGGGCGGGCGGAAGGTGGTGGTGCCGGCCTCGGGAATGGCGATGCCGCGCAAGCCCGCCATGATGGCAAGGGCGTTGATGTTGCTGGTCTTGCCCTGGTCGGTGCCCATGCCGAGCGTGGTGTAGCGCTTCAGATGCTCGACGGAGTGGTAGCCCTCCTGATGCGCGAGCGCGATATCCTTCGCCGTCACATCGTTCTGGAAATCGACGAAAGCCTTGCCCTTTGGCAGGTTCGCCACCTGCCAGACCGGTGCGATGCCATGGGCCGGCGCCTCGTCCGCCGGGGCGCCTTCCGGCACCGCCAGATTGGCCGCGATCTTGCCATGGCCGGCATGAGCGGCCGCGGCACCGCCGGCCTCGCACCCCTGCTCGATGGCGCCGGCGAGATCGAAGCGGCCGGTCAGCGCGCCGGCCCCGAAATGGCCGGATGCGAAGCCGCCCGGCAGAAAGGCGGCGGCCGTTTCGTCATAGCGGGGCTTGATCCCGGTATGGGAGGTGAGATGGACGACCGGCGACCATCCCCCGGAGACCGCGATCAGGCCGCAGGCCCGGGTGTCATGCGCGCCGCCCTTCACCGGGGCGAAGGTCGCGCTCTCCACCGCCTTGCCGCCGCCCGCATCCACGACCGCCATGCCGGCGAGAAGCTCGATGCCGCGCCGCTTCGCCTCGGCCGCGAGCCGCGGCTCGGCCCGCAGATCGGCGATGGTGACGGGGATGCCGGCCGCCGCCAGATCGAAGGCCGTGCGATAGGCGGAATCATTGTTGGTCGCCATCACCGTGCGCCTCACCGGCGCCACGGCGAAGCGATGGAGATATGTGCGGACCGCCGAGGCCAGCATCACCCCAGGCCGGTCGTTGTTCGTGAAGACCAGCGGCCGCTCCGCCGCTCCGGTCGCCAGCACGATGGCGCGGGCGCGCAGGGTGACCACCACCTCCCGCGCCTCGCCCTTGGCGCGATCGGGCTGCAGATGGCCGCGGCGCTCCACCAGGGCGACGGTGTTACCGTCATAGAGGCCGAGCGCCGTGGTGCGCAGCCGGATCGAGACATGGGGCAGGGCTGCCAGTTCCTCCAGCCGGCGCGCCCGCCAGGCCTCGAAGGGACTGTCGACCGGCTCCGACAGCAGGCTGCCGCCGGCGAGCGAATCCTGCTCGACGAGCACGGTCCGGGCCCCGGCGCGGGCGGCGACCAGTGCCGCCGCCAGGCCCGCCGGGCCGCTGCCGATCACCAGCACATCGGCAAAGTCGTGGCGCGTCTCATAGCGGTCGGGATCGCGCTCATAGGTCCCCGCCCCCAGCCCCGCCGCCTTGCGGATGAAAGGCTCGTAGAACATCCAGGAGCCCCGCTTCGGGCCCATGAAGGTCTTGTAGTAGAAGCCGGCGGAGAGCAGCGGGGCGGCCAGCGAATTGGCCGCCATCACATCGACCTCCACTGAAGGCCACCCGTTCTGGCGCCGGGCCGCGAGGCCCGGGACGAGATCGGTCATTGTGGCCGGAATGTTCGGCTCGCGCCGGTCACCCACACCCAAGGTGAAGAGACCGTTGGGCTCTTCCACTCCGGCGGTCATCAGGCCGCGCGGCCGGTGATACTTGAAGCTGCGGCCAACCAGGGTGACCCCCGCCCCCAGCAGCGCCGAGGCGAGGGTATCGCCGGCGAAGCCGGTCATGGACCGGCCCTCGAGGGTGAAGGCGATCTTCCGCTTGCGGTCGATCCGCCCGCCCTCGGCCAGGCGCCTCATCAGCGCGCGCGTCATCGGCTTTCCGCCCGATCGCGGGCCGGGCGCGAGGGGCCGACCTCGTTGGTGGCCGTGTTGCGCTCGAGCACCAGCCACTGCCGGCAGCCCAGCACATGCTGCCAGTACTCGCGATGGGCCCCCTTGGGATTGTCGAAGAGGAAGACATGGTCGTGCCAGGTCT